>CAYZYQ010000016.1:0-29933 GCA_964482645.1 uncultured Lentisphaeraceae bacterium
TGGTATAATACCACGCAACATCAATTTATTGGTTGAAGTGCGGAAAGGCTTGCGATACAATACTCATCGCCAGCCATGAATAGGTTTACGGACTATAACAAATTTTCGTTGCCGCATGGTTTTCGCATAACGAAAAGTAAAGGATTCAGCGATGAGTTATCGGCAGAAGAAGGAAGTTGAAGCGACGATCAAACGTCGCGAACACACCGTCAAGGGCAAGATATATGTTGGCTTCGAGGCATATTTTGGCACCGACCCATTCACGAAAAAGCCTATGCGTATTATGAAAGGTTCGGAGGTAGATCTGAAAAAGGCCATCAAGGACTTCTATCTTCGTCATCAGGCCGGAGGAGATGCCGCCGTACGCTTGACCGCAAATGAGGCGTTGGACGCAAAAACAGCCCTTGACGAGCTCGCTGCCGCAGGAGAGGATATTTCCCTTACCGAAGCCGTCCGAGCGTATCTCGGCGGCGCAATGCGCGTTTTCGGCGGTGCCAACACGATCACGATAGGCGAGGCGTGGGAAGAATACTACGCCAGCAAGCGCGACGGCGACGACAAGACGAAGCACAAATATTCGACAGGCAAATTTGTCCAAGCCTATGGAGCGGATAAGCGGCTTGCACTTGTAACGGCAAAGGAGGTCGTGGCGTATCTTGACGTAAACTACGGGAGCTTGAAACCCAAGACCTACAACTCGCATCTGCTCAGTATCAAGACGTTTTTCAACTGGTGCACGAAAGACGAACGGAAGTACATACTGGCCAGCCCAATCAAATCTGTCAAGTTCAAGGAAGAGCCGTGGGAAGAGCCAGAGTACATGAGACCTAAGGATGTGGAGCGGCTGTTTCGCGTCCTGGAGGCGGAGAAGGAGCGTCAGCCGGAACTTCTCGCACAGGCGATAGTCAGTTTCTTCTGCGGAAGCCGAGCGGTGGAAATCCGGCGTATGGCGACGATCGAGGATGCGGCAAAGATCCATCTCGACGACGAAATGATACGCATCGCCAAGGGCAAGGGATTTCAGCGCGGACGGAGGCCGAGGGCGTTCCACATCGAGCCTACTGCGATGGCGTGGATGAAGTCGTTCGATTTCATTGGCGCACTGAAGAAGGTACGTAAGGACACTATCGCAAAAATCTACGCACTCGCTCGAAAACACAAGATCCCCGTGTTTCAGAACTGTGGACGGCACACGTTCATTACCTACCACGTATCGGCCTATGGCGATCCGGCAAAGACACAGGCAATCGTCGGAACGAGCGCAAAGTACCGTGCAGAGAACTACTGCGGCCTTGCGTCCAAGGCGGATGGCGAGGCATACTTCAGGATCTGGCCGTCGTGTTTTGCGCGGGTGGACGAAAAAGCCGCGCCATGACTGGCGCGGCACAGGACTGGGTTGGCTGCCAGGCAGACGGGGCGGAACCTGTTGGACTCAAGGGGCTTTCTGCATTTTCACGAACGCCGCCCAGAGTGTGTTGTGCCCCCTGCCCGTGATGTGTCCGTAGAGCGGCTCGCGCCCGATGACGGAGAGGACACGCTCGACTGATATGTCACGCGCTCCCCACTTGAAGACGAGTGTTCCGTTCGTCTTGAGAACTCGCCAGCACTCGTCGAAGCCGCGTCGAATCATCTTCGGCCATTCCGCCTTGTCGAGTTTCCCGTACTTCTTTGCCATCCACGACGTGCTGCCGACGTTGACGAGATGCGGCGGGTCGAAGACGACGTGCCAGAAAGTCTCATCCGCAAACGGTAGCGCGGTGAAGTCGGCGACGATGTCCGGCAGGACAGTGCAGTAGCGTGTGCTCTTGCCGTTTCCTGATGTCCAAATAGCCTCGCAGTTGAGAATCCTGTTGTCGACGTAGAGCACGTTCGGATTTGCCTTGTCCTTCCAGAACATTCGTGAGCCGCAGCAGGCGTCGAGAATGGGAGGATGCTTTTCGGGGATGTCATTCATGAACCACTCTCCGCATCTCCGTTTCTGAGTTCGAGATATTTCGCCTGTTCGCGTTTGGATTCTGTCGACACACTGGCGAACTCGTTCCACGCAGCGACCGCGATCTTTATGTCATTATTAAAAATCCTGATGCTGTGTTGGATGTGTCCCGGATCAATGCCGTTGCACTCCACTACATACCCATTGTAGCCGAATTGGTCATACGGGCGTAAGACTTCCGGCTTCCGTAAGCATATGGGGCAGGGCAAAAAGTCAAACTCCAACGACTTGCATTCGTCGCAAAGAACCTCGCGTTTCGGGTTGCCGCAGTTGTAGTTGTTATGGATTGCGCCGATGGCGGTGTCGACGCTGATGGTCTTGCATAGTTGCTTGCCGCATTTGTCACACGTTATCGTTATCATGTCTGTTTTTCCTTTTTCGTTAGACTGCCTGTTTAATACGCGCAAGACGCCAACGGACTCTCCTCCTCCTCCGGATAGGAGCAGGTGTCGCAGTACACGCGATCCGGATCTTCTGTGTCGACGCACAGGCGGCCTCCGCAAACGGGGCACGTTCCAGCGGTGTGGTCAGTCATCTTTGCGCCTTTCGGATGTCCACGGGACCTGGCGGACGCGCAGGTGATCCGGGAACTTATCGATGTCCGTCACGCACTTCCCTCCGACGTCGAGCTGCTTGACGAACACGGGTATTTCTCTCCCGACGCACTGCGCAACGACGAACTCGACCCACTCGACGGGGCACGGACGGCGGTTCGTTCCGCTCTCGCATCCGACTACAACCCACTTGAACGGCAGGTCTTCCGGCGCGATGCAGTTGAGATGCAGGTCGATCGGACCGAGCAGCGGCTCCGCCGAAAGCCAGCCGTTCGTCCAGTCAGGCTTCTCGCTCCGCCACACCTCGAACCTTTCGTCATACGTCTCCTGGTTCTCGGCTGTGAAGCCGAAGAACTGGTTCGAGAAGTCGAACTCGCTGAAAGGCAGCTCGTCATATGGGTTTCCACGGATGAACGCCTTGCCGTTCTTGAGCGCCTCGCACATGTTGTGCGGACGTTTCGTCAGCCAGAGGTACGTGGCCTTGTCCGAATATCCGAGCGAACGCCGTATGTAATCCTCGCTGTCGTACGTCCAATCCCCGAAGAGGTCGGTCATGTTCCCGCAGAACACGACGCCCTTTCGCGGCGGATTCCTGTCCTTGCCCTCATGTGGCTCGAAGCCCATGCCGAAACGCTTGGCCATGGTCTTGGCGTAGCAGTTGTCGCAAGCTGGGGAACACGGTCGGCATCCGATGATCGGATTCCACGCCCTGTCCCAGTACTTCGCCCTCGGCCACTGAATCAGTCCGTTCATCGTCCCTCCGTCGGCTCGTCGGTTTCTGCGATGAGATACCAGTCTTCCGATAGCATGTCGGTCTGCGAGGCGAGCCAGCCCATGACAATGGATCCGTAGGCGGACTTCATCGTGATGTACGGCATGACCTTGACCGTGCCGCCGTTCTGATGCGCATACGCTTCGTTGGCGCGTCCCCACACCTTCGACGCGGGGACCTCCCTCGCACCGTCCGCAAGCGGCAGCGACAGCCACATGCCCTTGCCGTTCCATTCCTTGCGGGCAACCTTGAATCCGCACTTCATCGCGCCGATTGCCATTCCAAAGGCCATGCCGCACACCGGATGCGTCACTGCGTCGAACTCCCGCTTATCCCACCACTCGCTGCGATCCGTCACAAGTTCTCTTCTGTCGCGCCAGCGTACCGC
This sequence comes from uncultured Lentisphaeraceae bacterium, assembly GCA_964482645.1. Taxonomy (GTDB): domain Bacteria; phylum Verrucomicrobiota; class Kiritimatiellia; order RFP12; family UBA1067; genus RUG572. Next base: position 3,708 of record CAYZYQ010000016.1, read on the forward strand.
ATATCCGTCCAACCAGCGCTTTGCCTCGTCGATTGCGCGGTTCCCGCAATAGTCGCCGTACGTCATCGGCTCGGCCTCTACCACCTCTATGTGGTTGCCCTTGCTGTGCATGTTTATCATGATGTACATTCTCATTTCGTTTTCTCCTTTTCGTTTTACTTTGTTTCAGAAAGACGTTCACGCACATTGCCCGAGCGCCTGCTTGGCCAGTTGGACCCATCCGCGCTTCGGCACGACGATGCGCTCGCCGGTCGCCTCCTCGTACGCAAGGCGCAAAGCCTCGTAGAGCTTCGGCGCGGCGGCGATAAGACGCATGTCACGCTCTGCGACATACTCGGCGACAACATCTCCGCATTCATTGAAGACCATGTCGTCCTCATCGCCTCCAACCTTCCACGGCGTCGGGCTTATCCCCAGTTCTTTAAGTGACCTCATTTAGTCTACCTTCTTTTGTTTTCTCCGCTCGCAGTCGCCGCATCCGGTCGGAATCCAGCCGTGCACGCTCCTGTTCGTGTCCGGCTCGATGAGATGTCCGCACGACAATCTGTTGGTCGGGGCGACATCGTCGTTCCAGCACTTGAGGTGGATGACGGGGCCGTAGTCCGTGTCTGCGTCATATGCGTCGCGGTTGTGCCGCGCAATCAACGTGGCCGCCAATGCCATCTGTCCTATTGCAAGAAACAGACAGCAGACTTTCAGCCAGAAGATGTCTTTCTTGACGGATTCCCCGTCTGTATCCTTGTTCATTTCAAATCTTCTTTTCATGTTCGAGTAGTTCCCGCCGCTCCGTCAACATTCACCACATCCGTCCATATGCGTGTCAACCATGCCGAAACCGTGGAGCGCCATCCAGCGGTTCGCGAACTTTGCGCGTCTCTCCAGCGTCCCTCTGGAGATGTCGTCCGCTTCGGTGTATGCCAGTGCGTACATCTCGAGCGCGTCCCTCACGATCGGCTCGAGGCCCTTCGCCTCGACGCGGTAGTCGCGGAGTATTGCATGTGCGCAGTCCCCGACCGCCGACGGCTGCCATCTGTTTCCGGGGTTCTCGCTATGTGCCCGTCGGAGCATTATTGCGCATATGTGCTCGATTTCGCTATCGTCGATGTGAGGCGCCAAGCGGGGCTTCACATCGCTTGCCGTGTGGTCGCGTCTGCGGAGCCACCGCGGTACCCATGCCCATGACCATGACCTAATAGTTCCCATGCCTTTAGCGTTCCTTTCCAGTTCGTTTCGCCCTTATCGGCAAATTCTCTGGGACTTGCCCCACCACGACTTGTAGCCGTCCCGTCCGACCTCTTCCACCATCAGTTCGTCCATGCAGACTTCCATTTGCGGACGTCTGATGTACTGCGAAACCGGGTATAGCCGCCTCGTGGTTTCGCATCTGAAACATGGAATCCCGTTCCGCCCGTTCTTGATCTTCGGCGCGACGAAAGGCGGGAGCGTCAATTCCGGTGAAGTGTCGATGCCGTCCTTCACCGCCACGAACGTGAATCCGCGTTCCTTGTCGCTCCACGCCTTGCAGAATGCGTAGAACTTCGCCCACGGCTCGTAGCCGACCGGCATGTTGACCGGATCCCAGTCCTTCTCGCCGTTCGTTCCGTGGTCGATGACGGCGAACTGTCTGGCAATGCGGTCAAGCACGTCCGTTGCGTACCGTCCAGCGCCCCAGTAGCGTTCCATGACGTCGGCCGGGAACGTGGCCGCCACGATGGAGTTTCGTGTTTCATAGTACCGCCACGACCCGATGAGAGTTGTCCATTCCCAGTCGGACAGTGTTTCGATTTTCCCGGCTTTCATTTCGCCCTCTTCCTTTTCATTATCGCGTTCTTCTTGACCCGCTTCGTCGTCCGGAGCGAACGGCGGAGCGCCTTGGCGGCCACCGCCGCCGCCGCCGCCACCACCGCCATGGTGATGGGCGTGTCGGCTAAGCAAAACTCGAAATTCGCGATTGCGTCCATGATTTTGATTGCCTCTGCCTTGGTCATTGTACGTCTCCCTTCTTCCCATCGTCCGGCTTGCCGAGAGGCTGCCGCCCCTCCAGCACGTCGATCATCCTAAGCAACACCGCGATGCAGTCGTAGCACTCGTCCACGGCGGCCGCCGTGTCCTTGCGGGCAATCGCCTCGTAGACTTCGTACTGTTCGCATTTGAGAAGTACATCCGGCGTTAGTTTTTTTGCCGCCACTAGATCTTTAATGTCTGTTCGACGCAGGATCAACCCTTCCCGTATCTCATCGATGGCGTCTTCAGCTATCAAAACATCATATGGGAAGGGCAGCAGCACGTCGCAGAAGTACGGGTGTTTTTCAACCGCGTGGCGGTAGTGCGTCGCGATGCTCTCGACCATCTCGTCCGAGATGACGGCTGTTTCCTTTTGCCCTCTCATTCCGCGCCCCTTTTCTCGGAGATTCGTGCGGCAAGACAGTCGGCGGCCATGAGGATTGAGAGGAGCGGACACTTGTCGCTCGCCGCGTTGAACGAGCGTTGCGCGTCGCTGTACTCCGACAGATCCCACGCCCCCATGTGCCAGCGGATCGCCAGGATCTCGTCGGTTGTCAGATAGATTCCCATACGGAGCAATCGGATGACGGATTTCTCGCCGTGTCCGAGCGGCATGTTTGTGTGGTCGGTTTCCCACGCGAGATACTTTTCCCATTTTCCGTCCTTGTCCTTGCGGAACTTCTCGACCGTCCTGTAGATGTCGGCCTTGCAGACATCGTGGAGAAGGGCGGCGATGGCCACGGAATCGGGCGGCGTCTCCTTGGCTATCTCCGGATGGAGCGCAATCTCCGCGTCGCGGATCGCGACGGCCTGGTCGTAGACGTTCAGCGAGTGTTCAAGCAGACCGCCTTCGTATGCGCAGTGGAAGCGCGACGACGCCGGGGCGCTGTAGAATCCGACGTGTTCCAGCCTTTCAAGCACGGATTCAATCCCAGTTCGTTTCGTTCCCTTAAGTGTCGCAACAAAACGAGCCTTGAGGTCGTCAATGTTTTTGATCATTCCGCGCATCCTTTCTGCCATTCCTTAGCGAATTCCTCGATGTCGGCGACGAGCGCGTTCACAAACGGCATTTCGCCGCCGTCGGCGTCAACGTCGCAGATTCTCACGGATGGCGTGGCGGCCTTCGAGAAGGACACGCTCGGCGTGATTTCCAGTTTTATTGTCATTTCGTCTCCTTTGTTTTCTGTGTCAGTAGTCGTTGGTTGCTTTGAGCGAAGCGGTTTTTCGTTTTCATAGGTAGTCTTCGTCTGATAAGACTTTCTCCACATAATGGACGCAGGGATTGTAGCCGCGTTGGTGATACCAACTGGCGTAACGATTCCGACAGTCCCCTATTGGTATTCCGCTGATGTGCGTGGGTGGTTGGTCGTAGTGTACGCACGTTTTGCATGAGCGTATCTGCCTACGGCTGTAGCGATTATTCGTCATCGTCATCTGCGTTGAATAACTTGCCGAACTCAAAACGGAAGTGCTTTGCGATGCGAATCACGATTAATGGCGTGAGAAGCCCGATATAGAACATGACTACGCCAGTGAACACGATGAGGATTATCGCAAGATCCAAGTCCATCACGCACGTCCTTTCATTTTGCGACGTTCAAGGCTATACTGTTCGGATATGTAGGAGTTGGCAATCTTCATCGCCTCAAAGCGAGACGGACGAAAATCGTATACGTACTTGCGTTCGGCACTTGCCACCAAGCGTCCGTTGTCGTAGATCTCGATTTCGACAACATGGGTGTCGTTGGTATCGCGTTTCAACATGGCTTTAAGCCATCGCACTAGGTTTAGTTTATCCATTGTTTTTCTCCTTGATTGGACAATTCCGTAATGGAAATCAGAATGCCGTGTTTCTCTCCCGGGGCGAGCCAGACCTTTTCCAAAACTTCACGGCAGGAAAGCGCGTCGTCTTTCCAGAATCCGCATTTGGTCATGCAGTCCTTAAGCGTTTTCACGAGGTTGTCTGTATCTGGCTTGGTAGTCTTGAATATTCCCTTTGCGCTCTTGGGTTTGCAGAATATCCATCTCGTCATGAGGCAGATGGGGCAACTCCACGGCTCGTTAGGGGCAAAACGCTTAAGGCGGGAAATGTATTTCGCCTCCAGTTCGCGCAATGCCTGGGACTTGTAAAACTGAATGTGACCGTTTATGACCCGCGCCTTTATTCCGTTCTGGTGTGTGATGGTCGGCGGGTTGGGTTCAAAGTTGAGGAAAAACGCAAGATGTTTCACTTGTCATCTCCATTCGCGGTAAGTATCACGCCGTGCTTGACGCGCCATCCAAGCCTCTTGCACCAGCGGAGAATCGTCCTCTCCGACGTTTTCGACAGGTTGGTGGCCTTGTCCATCGTCCATATCACGGACGGGTCGAACACGACCTGCTGGCGGAACGTCTCGAACTTCGACATCTTCTCGGACTTGCCCTTTTTGCGGTACGACAAGCGGCGGGACGTACTCTCGTCGCCCTCCGGTACGCAATCGTCGAGAAGCCCATCGTCGTCCATGACGTGGACGGGGAAGCGGAACCACACATTCTGCTCCTTCAACGTGGGGAACTCGCGCAACGTGAAGGAAGCCCGCCAACCGGACATATGTTCTAGTTTGGAGCGGACGGTGGCGCGGGCGGCACGGATGTCCGACATTGCTTCTTCGTCAAACCCGGAACGCCCGATGGCGGCAATGAAGCGGTCGGGAACGAGCTGGTCGTCCTCGCCTATGGAATCGAGCCACCGGTCATCGTAGGCGAACTTCTTGGCTGTCTCGCGAATCGCGTCGCATTCGACGGTGTCTGAATACACCTTACGTGCTGTCTCGGACTCAAGCGGCAGAAGGTCGATGAGCGCATCTGGGTCACGTGCGAACACTCCGGAACCGGATGCACGATCCATCGAACGCTTGCCGCCCTGTACACCCTTGGAATGGTGGTGGCAGAAAACGAGCGTGGCATTGCAGTCATTGGCGATGCGGTCGAGGTGGCGGCAGAACTCCGACATTTCGGCTGCGCTGTTCTCGTCGCCCGTCAAGACCTTGTAAACGGGGTCGAGGATGATTAGCGAGAATCCACCACAACGCTGGCAACGCTTGACAAGGCGCGTAGCGAGACGGTCAAGTGGCATCGTCCGTCCGCGCAGATGCCAGCACATCAGCGCATCCCTGTACGGAGGTGTCGTTTGCATCGCGACGCACACGTCCTTAATGCGATGCTCGCAGGAACGCTTGTCCAGCTCGAAGTTGCAGTACAGGACGCGCCCAGGGCGGCACTTGTGTCCAAGCCAGTACCCGCCATTCACGACGGCGATTGCGAGTTCAATGAGAAGGTAGGATTTTCCGGCCTTGGACGGTCCGGCGATGCACATCTTGTGTCCGACTCGCAAGATCCCCTCGATCTGCTCCGGGGCGAGCGGCGGCAGATTGTCGAAATCCCCAACAGGCTCAAAGTCGGGAAGATTGTCGTTCACGTCCTGAATCCACTCTTCCCACTCCTCCCACGATGCTTTGCCGCACACGCGGTCGATGATGAACTGCTTGCCCTCGCCACGAACGAGGCCGGGCATACGCGAATAGCGGGAGGGGTTACGGTTCTGCCTGTCGATGGGCAGACCGTTCTTTGCGCAGACCTCAAATAAAAAGTCCACACGCTTGTGGTACTCGTCGATGTCGGCGGCGTTTACGCGGACGATGGCGTGGGCGGACTTGCCACCGGAGTGGACAATGCATGCGCAGGGAAGTTCAAGCTGTCGATAGATCGCGACCTGCTTATCGATGTCCATGCCGTCCGATTCCACAAGCGCATAGCGGAAATCGGTCACGTTCTTGTCGGACACGCCCTTGCCATCGAACGGGTTAATTCGGATATACCCACCAGATTCGGCGTTCGGGGTTCCGATGGCGTTCTCAAACTTTCCCTTCTTCAACAGGGTGAGAATTTCCGAGACGGTACGCGTGTACACGCCTTTGGACGGGATCCAGCGGCCGTCCTTCTGGAACGGATTGATGCAGTAGCCGATGATGTCAGACGGCTCAAACAGGATGTTGAGGTAGTCCGTTAGTTCCTTGCACGGATTCCACTTCGTCGGTTCTTCGATGATTTCCGCCTCAAGCCATTCCGACTTCACGACCTTGAGATCGTCCTCTGCGAGATCGGAATTCCACGACATCGCGATGGGCGTGTAGAGATCGACATGCTGACGCTCCTTCCAATGGAGCGGCGAACGCCGGCCAAACGAGACTGACTCCGTCCACTTGCGGCGGGCTTCTGCCTTGTTGATTGACAGCGATATGGCGACCTCGCCGAGGCTGTCGCATTCGCTCTGCGAAAGCGAACCAGTAGCAAGATACCCTCCTGCACGGCGTCCGATGTCGCGCAGGCATTTGTGCATATTCCCTTGCACCATGTTGTCGCGCAAGTTGTTTTCGATTGATTCGTAGCAAGTCATGGCATGTAGTTTTCTGGGTCGACTCCAGCGGGCAACCGCCAGTTGCACACGATAATGCGTTGTATCATCTTCTGCGCCTGTGCTTTCGTCCACTTGGCGACGTTGCGGAAACCCTTGGATTCTAGGAGTCGAATCTGCTTGGGGGTTGAAAAACCTTCGGCACGGCGTTCGTCGTACTTCTTAATTAGCAGTTCCGCCTCGCCGAAGGTTGACGGTGCGCCGAAGCCGAGTTTCTCCAACTGGTCGAGCTGCTGCATAGTCGGGTTTCCCGCATCGCGGTCGGTCATCGGCTGGTAGTTTGTGAGGTTCACATCCTGTATCGAGTAGGCGTACTGGAGCGGATCGACAAGCCGCGCCTTACGGCGGCGCATCTTCTCCAGTTTCTCCATCAGCGCCCTTTCTCGTTGTTGGACGGTTTCGGATTCCGCACCTTCAAGGGTTTCAGGCGAGATCTCCACGTCCATGCTGCCGGCTGATTTCTCCTGTCGCGCCGTTATCACGGCGGCAACCTCCTTGTCATCGGTCAAGATGCAGGCCGGGCGGCAAAGGTTGTGCGTCTGCGTCATCCACAGGAAGTCTAGAAGGAGCAGATTTTGCTTCCCTTCGGCAAGTCGTGTTCCGCGACCAACCATCTGCACGAACAGCGCACGTACTTGTGTGGCACGGAGGACGACGATGCAGTCGACGGACGACTCGTCGTACCCTTCGGTGAGCAGCATGGAGTTGAGGAGGACGCAGCCCTTGGGCGCATCGGCGAACCATCGGAGGGTTTCGGCGCGGTCGGGGGATTCGCCGTTGACTTCGCGCGCTTCCGCGATTCCCTCCTGCGAAAGAATGTCGAGCATCTTGCGCGAAGTCGCGATGAGAGGCGTGAAGACGATGGTCTTGCGGTCATGGCAGCGATCCTTGATTTCACGGCAGATCTGCCGCAAATAGGGTTCAAGTGCAGAACCAAGTCCGGCGGCTTGATAATCGCCCCCTTGCTTTGCAACGCTAGAAAGGTCGATCTGGAGCGGCACGGTCTGCGCACGGATGGGGCAGAGGTATCCGCCGCGTATCGCGTCCACGATGGAGTATTCAAATGCGATCTTTTCGAACACCTCGCCAAGGGAACGGAGGTCGCCGCGGTCGGGCGTGGCCGTCACGCCGAGAAGCCGCGCTTCGGGGAAGTGGTCGATCACGGCGCGGTACGTCCCCGTTAGCGCGTGGTGGCATTCGTCTATGACGATCAGCGAGAACTCGTCCTTCGCGAACCGCGCGAGGCGTCTTTCCGACTTCATCGACTGCACCGACCCGACGACGACCGTGTAGGGCATTTCGTCCCACGCCACGGCGGACGTCTCCTCGGCTTTCTCGAGTCCTGCGACGATGCCCGTCGCGGCGCGGAGCTTGTCGATGGCCTGTGTCAGAAGTTCGCCCCGGTGCGCGAGGATGAGGACGCGGCCGCCACGCCGCACCTCCCTTGCGGCGAGGTGCGAGAAGACGATCGTCTTGCCGCATCCCGTCGCGAGGACGATGAGGGTGGAGCGGACTTCGTTGAAAGCCTGCTCCACGGCGGCGACTGCCTGTTCTTGGTACGGACGGAGTGTCATTCGTAATCGTCCTCGGGAACGGACTCTTTCACAACGGGGTCGAGCCACTTCTTGACGGTGTTGAAGGTCCTCTTTTCGCCGTCCTTCGTGTAGTCGCGCTGCCCGATGGTGGCACGACCCGTGCAACCTTCTACATCGTCCCACGGCATCTTCTTCATACCGTCCCCGTGCTTGCGGAGTCCAAGGCAGATGAAGAACTGGAAGAGTTGCCACTTGTTTCCTCCGTGAAGGTAAAGGTTTTCGCGGAAGTACGCCGCATCGCCCTCGTCCGTCTTGATGAGGAGGTGGATATGAGCAACTGGGCAAGACGGAATTTTTGAATCTGGCCTTGCGTTGTAGTAGTCCTTCTCCAGTTTCTTGACGGTGAAATCGTAGTCGCCCTTCGGGAGCAACACGAAATGGTTTTCCATCTTTTGTTCGATGGCCTCGTTCGCATCGAGTTCGTCATCCCATGTCATTGCGTCTGCCATTTCTATTTCCCTTTCTGTTTACTTTTTGAGGACTTGCGCAATCCTGTCCATGCCCTTCAAGATCCATTCCACAAAGCCGTCAGTCCATTCGTCGAGAGACGATACCTCGCCGTAGCGGTCAGTATGCTTCGGATTGTACTTTCCAAACATAGCTTCCTCGGTGAGGTCGTATGCTGCCATCGCCTTGCGCAGTTTGGCAATAATCGTGCGTTCGCCGCAGTTTCCCTTCGGTGACGGTGTTTCAAGCTTCTGGATCGGCTTTGCCTTTACGACAGGCTTCTCCGACGGCTCGGGCTTGGTGGCAACGGACGCGGATACCGACTTCGGGGGCGGCTTCGGTGTGGACTTGTCGGTCGACGCGGCGATTATGCCAGAAAGGTTCTTCTGGAACGCGTCGAGCGTCATCTTCTTCTTCATCGGCGAGCCGTCCGGCATCGTGACGAACGCACGGCACTTGCCGTCCCACGCCGAGGAATGCTCGGTGTAGATCATGCGCGTCTCGTCAATGGCGATTGTCACCTTGCTGCGCTCCTTGCCCTTTGTCTCGGTGATCACGTCGTAGATCCCCGTGACGTAGAGGTCGGTCGCCTCAAGGACGGTGGCCGCGCATTTCGGCGGCATTCGCATCGCCCACCTGTTCCACGTCTTGGCCGTGGTCTTTTCCGTGAAGGTCTTGTTGCCATCGATATGGACGGAGGTGAACACGTCGATGCCGCATCCACGCGCGATGTCCGTCTTCAGGACATCCCATAGCTTCTCCCACTCGGGCTTGAACACGTTCCAACACTTGCCATAATCAAACTCTTCCATGTTCGCCCACTTGTTTCGGGCGCATAGGTCTGCGGTCAGCACGGATACCAGCTTGTCGGACGTGTCGATGCATAGCGTCTGCATGTTGTCCGGACCTTTGCCGCTCTTCAACTCCTGCAGCACCATGAGCAGTCCTGCAAAGGTACCGTCGAACTCGATGCAGGGGACATCGAGGCCAAAACTGCCCTCATCCACGTCTAGCATGTACGCTCCAGGGAGTTTCGCCATCGTGGTGGACTTGCCGAAGCCCTCTACGGCGGCGATGGCCGCAACGATACCGCGCGGCTTATTCGTTTCTCGTCTGATTGTCATTTGTTTTTCCTTTCGGGTTTGAGAAGATCAATCATAATCGTCATCGGTAAGGTCGCTCGGCTCCGGCTTTGGAACGGATTTCGGCTTAGGCGCAACCTTTTTCAGCATTGGAATCTTATACTTCTCGTCGGACGCCTCGCCATCCTCGATGACAAGTGCACACTCCTCGCCAGTCGAAACACGGGTGGCGATGCATTGCAAGCCGTTCTCCACGAGCCAGTTGTCGAACTCCGTCAGCGTTTCGAGGTCGAGCTGTTCCAACTTGTCAAGCAACACGAACTTGCAGTTGGGGTTCAGCCGCGACGCGATTGCGCATCCGACAATCATTTGTTGCGCGCCAGACATACAATCCCAGGCCTTGCCGTCGAGTTTCAGTACGCCTTTCTCAACCGCAAGGCCGGGATAGGGAAGGTCTGCGTTTTCAAGAAGGGCGAGACGCTTCTTACGAATTTCGTCAATCTCTGTCGTAAGCGTGTCGTACTGGTCTTGCAGATCGGCCGCCTCCTCCTCGCGCTGGCGCTTGGCGGCGTTCTCCGCAATCTTCGCGTTGACGGCCTCAAAGTCTGCAATCTGCGCTTCCAACTCAGACGTGTCCTCAAGTGTCACGTCTTCGGCTTCCGCCTTTTCGATGTTCTCTTCCAGACGCTTAACGGCGTTGGTGATTTCCTTTAACTGCGTCTTGTAGGTGGCAAGATGCCGCTTGTTGGCCTCCAAGTCCTCTAGAAGTTTCTGTTTCACGCCGTTTCTCGCCAACACTTCCTGTTGCTGATCGAGCAGTGCCTTGATCGAAACCTTTTCTTCCGGCACATCGTCGTGGTACGGCATGTCGTCGGCGGCTTTCTTCTTCTTCTCCGCCATCTGGCCGACGGTGTGGCGCATGTCGTACTTGGCCTTCTCGTCGCGTTCCAGTTCCGCCAGTTCATCGCCGATTCCAAGAATTTGCAAGAGGATGTCGGCTTTCTCCTTGTCCTTCGCGTTGAGGAACTTCGGCAGGTCGATGGTCAACTTGCTGATGATCGCGTCCAGTATCTGCTGTCCGTGCTTCTTGCCGTCCTTGTCCGTCACGACAAGCGAGGCGTTCTTTCCCCTGCGTTCGATTACAAGCCCATCGTCCATCTCGATGTGAATTACGGTGTCTGCAACCGCACCTTCGCGACGTAGGTTTGTGGGCCTGTACTTCTCGCCGCCAAGGGCGTATGCAATGCCGTCAAGTACGCTGGTCTTGCCCTGCGCGTTCTTTCCACCGATGATGGTGAGACCGTCGGGCGACGGTTCAAGGCGAATCGCACGGATTCGCTTCACATTCTCCATTTGCAGAGAGGTTATTTTCATTCTGGTTTTCCTTTCGTGTAGTAGTAGGCGCTTTCGTACCGCCCGTAAATGTTCTTTACGCGAGTTTTCGAGATTATGCCCTTGAACACCATGCGGTTGAGCGTCCACCATTTCACGTTGCGCGATTTGGTCGTGCTCAACAGGATGTCTCGGGCGCGTAGTGGCTTCCCTGCGCGGCGTAGGATTGACAGGATTTCGCGGTATCGCGCTTTGAGCGAATATGGGTCTCTTGACTTGTCGATGAGGTTGTGGTGGCGTAAGCCGATTTCGTCCTTGCGCTTGAGAATGGCTTTCGCGGTGGCGATGTCGCAGTTCGGACAGTTGTAGGTTCTCATGCAACTTCTACACTTTTCAGAAAGGTAGCGCATGAATGCTATGCAGTCGCGCTCCCAGTTAGCCTGTTCGACCGTACTCATGACCGCCTTTCCACCCGCGAGTTCCGGCGTAGCCATTCCTCAAAAAGAGCTCGTGGGTATCTGATGGTATGTCCATTGAGCCGAAAATGCGGCGGCACGTTCTTCGTACGTCGCGTCCATGCGCGAAGCTTGCGGATGGTTACGTCAACCACGCCTAACATTTCATTTGGCGTTGCCAAGTCGGACGGAATGAAAGTGAACGGAGCGGCGACGCCTCGGCGTGAACGATTCAGTATGCGCAGTATCTCATCGGAAGAAATAAGCCCAGACCTCGATGAGCCGACAATCCTGTAGGACTGGCGGATATTGAGCCTAAGACGCTCGCAGATGAGTTCTCTGCGCAGGAAGTTCATTCAACGATCTTCCCTTCGTTCATGACCTGTGCCGCCTTGATGGTGTAGTACTTGGCGAAGGAAGCTACGCTACGCATGGACTTATCCGCCGCTTTCTTCAGCGTGGCTGCCTCCTCCTCCGTGCAGTAGAACTGCACACCGATCTTGTTTTCCTTTTCTGACATCTTGTCAACTCCAGTTTTTACATTTCGTTATGATTCTTGGCAAACCAGTGGAGTTTATCGTACAAACATGGTATACTACCTCTACTTTGCCTTGAAACGGCGCATATTATATCACGTATTGTTATGGAGGTCTACAACAAAATGTCAAAAAGCTTGACAAGGTTCGCGGAACGCATCCGCGAACTTCGCGGCACACGCAGCCAAATGGAGATGGCATCGCTCGTCGGTGGCATCACACAGGCGGCTTGGGCGCAATGGGAACTGGGGGCGCGTCAGCCTAAACTTGATGTGCTTTTCCTCATCTGCCACAGGCTAAACGCTTCTGCGGACTGGCTACTTGGTCTCGACAACGGGCCACGCCCTGCGCAGCAGTCGATAGCCGACAAGTTGAGCAGTTTGAGAAACGAACTCGGCAAGACTGCGCGGAGCATGGAAAGTATCATGTCGCAGATCAGCGCCCTGGAGAAGCGGCAGGGCGAGACATGAGGAAGGCTGACGAAATGAACCTTGTAGACAACGCAATCCTTCGATTCTGCGTCGCAGAGTTCATCAGCAGAAACAAGAAGGCTTCACGAGAGTTGCTACGCGCAAAGGCAGTCCTCTGCGCGGTGTGCCTGATGGCGTTTCGCATTCTGGCATCGCCTTTCCTCGTTGGGAGCAGCGTCTGTAAGGTATGGGCAATTCTGATTTTGGCAAGCATTGTGACATCGTATGCAATATGGCAAGTCGCTCACATGTACTCGCCCAGCGATACGGATTCACACGAACAAGATGACAACGAACTGATAGAGTTCGCCTCCGTCGTTGGATTTGAAGGTGGTGGGGGTAAGTTTTGGGATATGGCCAAGCGCACACATTACATGATTGTCGAGAAGAGGTTTTTGAATGCTTCTTGCTATTGTCTTGGGATCACTACTGTTGTTTTTTGTTTTGCGTGTAGTTTGGTGAAATAAAAACGCCGTCGGAGAAAACCGACGGCGAGTTGGTTTCATTCAACCCAACTCTCTGGTTTTAGTTCGGGATGGTTCTTCAAGAGTGAAGCGGCGAGACGGTGAATCGTCTCGGAGATTGTTATCTCCTTGTTGAACGCATACTTGCGGAACACCTGGTAGTCCGGTTCGCGCACGGTCAATGATCGCGTAGGCACGGCTTTCCGTTCCGGATTGTTCCTCGACCCGACGGGGCGACCGCCGTTGTTGTGCTTGCGGCTTTTTGCCGCCCTGCTTCTTGCCGCTGACAGTTCGGCGGCGTTCTTCGTCTTTCTGACGTATGCCATTGGTGTTTCTTTTGTGTGTCGAAAAAGTGCGATTCAGATTGTACCAAACCGCACTACTGCATAACAGCAATTTATTTCACTGTGCAATTGCGACAAACTCCGCTTTCAGTTCGGTTGCCACGATTCTGGGGAATCCGTTGCGTGAATCGAATACGACGGTCTGGTCGGCGCGAATCTCATGCAACTTCGCTCTTGCCTCGGCTATGTTGACGAACAGATGCGCGTTGTACGGATCTGTCGGATAGGTATCTCCCATGAACTCGTAGTTGTTGAGTTGGATGAGGTAGCCTCGCGCCCAGATATAGGACGGCGGCACTTCACCTGTAGTTTTGGCATTCTTCATTTCATTTCTCCTTGTTTTGTCCTAATGCGATGCTCGGACACTCGTCCGAAGTCATCGACAACAACAATGTCAAACGGCGTTGCGGTCGTGAGCGGCGTACCTCCCAGAACCGACTGTAGGGCATTGTATACCGTCCACGGAATGTGCGGCTCCGGCACTCGTTCCGTAGGCCGCAGCACAACGACGCTACACTTGCGCCGTCCGTCTGCCGAATAGATTTCCGCCTGTATGATCCCAACGCCGTACAGAGCGTTTTGGACGACGCATTTACGTCTATCCAGTTCTTCCGCCGTCTCGGTTAAGCCTCGCAGGAGCACGGCGAACTCCGGCCTTTCCGGCGCGGCCTCGCCGTTCTTTTCCGCGTCTTTCCGGTAGGCTTTCCAGAGGTTATGCGCGGAAGCCACCTTGCGGCGGCACTCCTGTACAAGTTCAAGTTGCGCGAGCATTGTCGTGTAGTCCATTTACGCCGCCTTTCTGTAGATGGATTTCGCCTTGTCGCAGATGAGTTTCGCGAACGCGCCGATCTTCTTTTCCGGTTTCTGGTTGAACTTCGCGTAGCATTGGCGCACGGTCCAGCGTTCGCGGTCGATCTCTACGTCGACGAACGGCTTGCCGTCCCTGTACAGGAACACGACGAGCGAAGTCCCATTGACGATCTTCTCGTCGTACCCCATCATGCCGATGCAGTTGCGCATGGCGTTCCCCTCGTCGACGAGAGACTGGACGGACATGGGCAGCACGACGGTCAACCCGTGCCTCTTCAGGCGCGAAAGCGCGAACGCCTCCGTCGCGGTGAGCAGGATCCCGACTTTCCGCGTCTCGCCCCCGGCAACGCTCTTCCTTGCGATCTCCACGAAGTAGCCCGGCGCGGGTTCGACGCGGTGCGCGACCTGCACGACCGTGCACAGCGCATCCGAGCGGCGGAAGATCCCCCTGCCGTCGTTCACGCTTTCCGAACATCCCCGGAACACCTCAAGCATCTTCGCGACCTCGAACAGGTCGAGTTCCGCCGTCGCCGCCGCGCTCCAGTCGAACGCGGGCGGCCGGACGGCTTCCTGCGGCGCAAGGCGCAGCGTGACGCGCCCCCGTTCGCCGTCGTGCGCAGGGGCGAGTTCCACGCGCATCGCGCTTCCGGTTCCCCTCGCGTTCGCGTGGTGGATTCCGATTCCGTTTTTCTTTTCCATTTTCGTTCTCCTTTTTGTCATGTTGTTCTTGCGTCAAAGCGACTTGCGGATCGCGTCGGCGGCCTCCGGGCTGTGGCGGCCAACAAACGCCAGCAGCTCGCGGGTCTTCCGCGCCCGAAGCTCGAGCAGTCCCTGCGGCGTCGACCCCAGCTCCCCGGCGACCGTCTCGATTGCCGCGAGGACCCTGTGCAGGGCGTTTGCCTCGTGGAATCCCCGTCCGCCGTCGTCCAGATGGAATGCCTGTTCGGACACCCACTGGCTGATTTCGACACGCGCCAATCCGTGCTGGTTCTCCTCCGTCAGTTCTCTCCAGTACTCGACGGTCGTCTTCGCGGGCGCATTCATTTCTGCCTCCTCCATGTCTCGTAGTCCTCGTATGTCTCGAAGACCGCCCACCCTCCGCACACCGCCTTGATGACGGCGGCGGCAGGATGGGCCTCCTCGACTTCACCACGATTCGCGTAGCCCGGCTTGTAGCAGTAGATGATCATTGTTCGTTTCCTTTCCGGCTTTCGCCTATTCCTTCGTGCGACACGAGTTTACCATGTTGTTTGTTGTTTGTCAATAGCAAACAATATCAATTTTTCACAAGGGCAAGGACATTGATTTTATTGGGTGAAATCCACTTCCCGCCTATTTATGACAATATGACAATGACAAAAAAAATGTCATTTGCCGTGTCATGACAAAATGACATGACAAATCACCCCCCTACGGGGGGTGGTAGTTTTGTCATTGTGAGTTAGACATGAACAGGGTGGGCGAACGCTCACGCCCACCCCTGCTCCATGTCACTACACTCACGTAGCGGCGATGTCACGTGATGGTCTAGTTAGTGCTTCGACGTGCAACAATGTCTCCATGCCCACCGAATCAAAAACACAGACCCTCACGCCGACGGAGATTGACGCTATCAACCTCCTCTGCGATCTCGCCCACAAGCCAACCAGCAAACAACTGCAACTTGACGGAGATAGTCGCGATGTCGCCAAAAGTCCACCCCTGCGTCTGCAAAACCTCGCGCTTCCCGTGCGCGCGAGAGCGTGCCGTGTCGTTCTGGCGTTCGTGGACGGTGCAAATTACCGCGACGCACTCGGCAGACAAGGACTGACGCACCTCGAATTCACCGCAATCCGCCAAAAAGACCACAATTTCGCCCTCATGTTCGAGGCCGCGAAGCGGGTCAAGGCGGAACTGACCGCCGCAAACGCCCAAACCGGCCTTGATCGGCTCGTCACGGAAGACAAATGCGGTCTTAACGCCAAGGCCGTCATGTTCGCACTGGAACGCCTGTCCGCCGACCGCTTCGGGAGGGGGGCGGACGGACAAGACGGCGTCCGATCCGGCCCGAAGGTCGTGTACAACATCGTCATCAACGCCGATTCGGGGGGGCGTCATTGTGGCAATCTTGCAACAACCGCCACTGAAACGCCCATCATAGAGGTCAAACCCAATGAATAGCTGGGAAAACAATGCGAAGCATTCGGGTGTGACACCCCAATGCAAGCGAAAACCGCGCCACTCAACGGTTCGCGCCGCATCTGCCGACACCTTGGACGGACGGCTGGACGGTGGAGGCGTGTCGGCGCGAGGTATGGGGGGCTGGGCCGCATCGTCTGCGCCCCGCGCCGGAACCACGTGGGGGCCCCGCCCGCACGCACAGCGGGTTAGGAATCTGGGCAAGGGGATATGGGGGTTCGGGGTGGTTGTCGGATGGATTCCAGTGGACGTGCGTCCGTGGGACTACTGTCGGAGGATGGGCTGGATTCAGATATTCGCACGGCGGACGAAGCCGCTGATGGCGACGAGGCCGTACGTGCTCGGGGACGACGGGCGGCATCACCTGCCGACGCGATGGGAGGTTGTCTGATGGGAAGCGCAAGGGTGTTCGACTACAGGGCGAGTCCGACGTGCTCGGCGTTCCATTGCGCGAAGGGCGACCACGTGAAGTACAAGGGAATTCGCGGGCCGGTGGGGTCTGGGAAGTCCGTGGCGTGCTGCCTTGACCTGTTCCTGTCGTGCAACGACCAGATGCCTGTCCAGGTTGGGGCGCGGAAGATACGGTGGAAGAAGACGCTGGTTGCGCGGAATACGTTCTCGATGCTGAAGAACACGACGATCGAGACGTGGCTGCAGTGGTTCCCCCAGACGGAGATGCACTGGTCGCCGCCGATTTCGGGGCGGCTGGAGATGCCGTCGATCCACAACGACGGGACGTGGATTCGGCAGGACCTGATCTTCTACGCGACGGACTCGAACACGATCAAGACGGACGTGATGGGGCTTGAGATCTCTGACGCATGGTTCAACGAGGCGCACCAGATAGACTTCGACGTCATCCACCTCGCGTCGTCGCGCATCGGCCGCTTCCAGCCGGTGAAGGGCGCACTGCTGAACTCGTTTCCGACGATCATGGACACGAACGCACCGAACGACTCCAACTGGTGGTACTTCAAGGAGCAGGTGGAGAGACCGGACGGGATGGAGTGGTTCATCCAGCCGCCTGCGCTGATTCTGACGAAGGGGCGCGACGGGGGCGACGTCTACCTGGACAACGACGCCGAGAACGCGAAGAAGTACGGGCTGATGCCGGCTGAGAACGTCGAGCATCTGCGAGACGGGTTCAACTACTACCGGAAGATGCTTCTCGGCGCAAAGCCGGACGTGGTCAAGCGGTTGGTCCTGAACCAGTACGGGACGTCGTGGGACGGGCTGCCGATCTACCACGAATGGAACTGCGACGTGCATGTGAAGCACGGCTTACAGTTCATGCGGGGGCTTCCGCTGCACATCGGGTTCGACTTCGGACGGACGCCGGCGGCGGTGTTCCTCCAGCTGGGGAACGACGGCATACTGCGCGTTCTCGGGGAACTCACGTCCAAGGGGATGTCGATACACCAGTTCTTCGTCGAGGAGGTGCGCCCGTACCTCCAGCGGCGGTTCGGGTGGCCGAACTGCAGGGTGATGGGGTGGGCGGACCCTTCGGGCGCGAAGATGGGCAACGAGTTCGACATATCGTGCATCCAGGTGCTGAACGGGTACGGGATTCCGACGCGTCCGGCGCCGGGTCTGAAGAACAACGACTTCAACATACGGCGCGACGCGGTGGGCGAGTTCATGCGGCAGATCGCCGGGGGGCAGCCGGCGTTCCAGGTGGACGGCGACGAGTGTCCGGAGCTTGTGGGGGGCTTCAACGGCGGGTACTGCTACCGGAAGATCCGGACCGTGACGGGGCTTGGCGACGAGCGGTACGCGGACGCGCCGGACAAGACCAACCCGTTTACGCATCCGCAGGACTCTCTTCAGTACGCCGTCCTCGGCGCGACGAAGGGCGACATGGGCGTCGCGCTGGATATGCCGGGCGCGTATGCGATGAACGGGCTGGCGGGGCTTGCCGTCGGCGAAGACCTTGATTGCGTCTAGCGGCGTTTCGTGGGTGCGGTTTGGTGCGGACGGCGTTTTTCTTTCGGACGGAAACGTCCAACGCCTTGACCGTTTTTAGCGGTTCGGTACATTATCGTCCGTGAACGCGATAGAAGAGATATTCGGCGTCGCGCTGGGCAGGTCCGGCGCAGGGGCGCAGAGAGCGGAAACGGCCGTAGGCACGTTTTCCGAATCTGCGTCCGCGCCTGTCTCGTCGGATGTTCCGACCACGGAGGCGATGTCCCGTCTTGCCGCCCGCGTGATGGCGAACTGGCGGACGAACGTCGACCACCGCATGTCCGCCGGGGTGGACGCGAAGTTGCGCAAGGCGCTTCTGGCGCAGACGTGCAGCTACACGGCGGAGCAGAAGGAGAAGATGAAACGCGCCGGCATCAGCGAGGACGTGTTCTCTCCGATCACGAACACGAAGGTCCGTGCGGCGAAAGCCATGCTGACGGACATATTCCAAGCCAACGGCGACTACCCGTTCTCGATAAGGCCGACCGCAGACCCCGACCTGCCCGATCGCGTGGAGAGAATGGCGCGGGCGTCCGTGGAGGGCGATATCGCCAAAGTGTTCACGGTGCTTTCGCGTGTGGGCCGTCCGCTGACGCCACAGGGAGAGACGGTGATGGTCGCCCTCATCGACAATGCCTACTCGTCGCGGTACGACGAACTGCGGAACCGGCTTGAACAGGAGGCGCGGATTCGCGCAAAACGCATGGAGAGGCGCGTCCAGGACTACTTCGACGAGGGCGGGTTCGTCGATGCGTTCCAGGAGTACGTGTCGCATGTCTGCATGTACGGCACGGGGCTGATACGCGGCCCGATCCCGATGGTGCGCGAAGTGAACGTCCACAGGACGGTCAGGGGCGTTCCGAAAATTGCGAGGGAGCTTCGCACGATACCGTGCTTCGAGGCCGTGAACCCGTTCGACTGCTACCCGGCGCCTGGGGCGCGCGATGTGGAGGACGGTCCGCTGTGCATCCGCGTGGAGTATTCGGCAAGCGACATTGACCGTTGCGCGGCAAGGGCGGAGAGCAAGCGCGGACTGACGGACAAGGCCAACGGCTGGCTCTGGCACACGGTGAGAGCGCTTCTTGAGGCGCATCCGAACGGCGAGGGCTGCCGCATACTGTCCGAACCGATCGACCAGGCGCGACGCGAGGCGGAGCGCAGGGGCGCGGAGGATCCGAGGGACTGCATGATGGAGGGAGTGCTGTGCTACGACTCCGTGCGCGGTTCGGAACTGATTGAACTCGGCATCACGCGCAACCGGTCGAACAGGCGCATCGAGGCCGACAGGTTCTACAACACGGAAACAATCGTGGTGTCTGGCTATGTCGTGTACTGCCGGATTGTCGACGACAGGCTTGGGCGTCCCGTGGTAAAGGGCGTCTTCTACGAACTTCCGGGGTCGTGGTGGGGCGAGAGCATCGCCGACAAGCTGGCCCTCGTCCAGGGAACGATGAACAACGCCGTCAAGGCGCTCTACAGGAACATGGCGGCGGCAAGCGGTCCGATGTACTGGATAAGCGACATCGGACGCCTTGTCGACCGCGACGGGACGGGCGCGAAGGTCAAGCCCCACAAAGTTTTCACGTTCCAGCCGTCGATGAGCTCCAGCCTCGGCGTCACGTCCGGCGCGCCGATGGGCGTGATGTCCGTGCCGTCGAACGCATCCGAGCTTCTCATGGTCTGGGAACGGATGAAGACGCAGGCCGACGACGATTCGGGCATCCCCGCCTATACCTACGGGCAGGCAAGCGGAAACTCCGGCGCGATGCGCACGGCGCAGGGACTGTCGATCTTCACGGAAGCCGCATCGCGCGGCATGAAGATGGTCATCAACACGACCGACAGGCTCGTCACGAGGAGGCTTGTCCGCAAGACGGTGGACTACATCATGCTCTACGACCCCGATTTCGAGATCAAGGGCGACTGCGAGGTGGTGCCGTCCGGAGTGATGGGCAGGATCCTCCGCGCCCAGCAGAACCAGGAACGCATCGCGTTTATCAACGTCGTGAAAAGCGACCCCGAGCTGAAGCAGCTGCTTGGACCGAAGGGGCTTGTCGCGCTCTTGCGCCCGTCCGTTGCGGATCTTGCGATAAACCCAGACGACGTCCTGCCGAGCGAAGAGCGTCTGCGGGAGCTGGAGCAGATGCAGCTGGTCAAGATGCTGAACGAAGCCGCGTCGAACGGCGAGCGGAACGGCGGAGGTACGCAGGGAGATTCCGCTCCCGAAGTGCCTCCTCAGGGCGAAGACCCTGCAGAATCTGCGGGGCCCGGCACGGTCGCCGAAAGGAGAGCCGTGGCATGAGCGCGTCGGAAGCGAAAGACCCGGTGCTTGAACTTGAGAAGGACGTGTCGGAGACTCTGGACGAGTTCTTCCACGTCCTCGTCGCCACGGGGCGTGCGTCGGACTTCGTCTCCGCCATGAAGGGACGCGCTGAAATAGCCGTGCGCATGCTGCCGAGGTTGCCGGTGGAGAATCGAGGCATGGCGACTGGGCAGATTTCAATTTGCTACGAACTGGCCGATAGGGCGAAAGCCGCTCTTGACGCCTCGTCCCCCCTTGCCACGGAGGACGAGGCGGACAGGATTCGGAAGGAGGTCGCGGCCATGAAGTAGCGGAACACCGCCGACAGATTCCCCGGGTGGGGCTCTGGACGGCAACACCAACTCCCGGTTGGCGCCGGGCTTGATGGGGAAAGACCGAAGCATGAACGAAGAGACAAAAGAAGTGATGGAGGCTCTTGGCGTGGACGCCGGGGGCGCAGGCGACCAACAGGGCGCAACTCCCGACTACAAGGCCCTCTACGAAGAGGTCAAGCGCGAGCTCGCATCTGCCAAGGTGGACCAGGGGCGCGTCAGGAAACTTGACGCGGAGCTGAAGTCCGCACAGGCGAAGGTTGCAGAACTTGAGAAGTCTGCGGCGATCGAAAATCTACCCGAAAACGTGAAGGAGGCCCTACCTCCCGAGTCGCTCGAATCGTCGCTGATGCTCGCCAAGAGCGTCTTCGACCGGGGGATAAGCGAACGCGACCAGCGGCTGTCGGAGATCGAGAAGTCCGTTGCGGAGGAGCGCCAGCGCAGGACGGCGATGCTGTCCGGCGAGTTCGTCTCCAAGATCAACGCCAGCTTCCCCGGCTTCACGAAGGGGCTGAAGGAGGGCGGTGCGTTCAAGAGCGCATGGGACGCCTACCAGACGCACAACGGCGCGTCTATTAGGGAGGCGTTCGCCACCCTGAACTACGACACCCTTGCGTACCACATCAAGCGTTTCTATGAGACAAGCGAGGTCGATCCCTCGGGAGGTCGGGACACGAACGCCGCACCCGATCCCCGCAGAATGGGTGGCGGTACAAGCGTTGGGACTCAGTTCGGAACACGGAAAACGTACACGCCCGATCAATGGGAGCGCGAGTATGACGACTTGCAGGACCAGTATGATCGTGGCGTCATCGGACCGAAGGACTACGAGTCCAGGCGCAAGATTCTAACGGACGCCTACAAGGAGGGGCGCGTGAAAGCCGCGCACGCGGACTGACCGCCAACCTCCCTGGGGCGTTCAAGGAGTAGTAAAAATGTCTGAACCTGTGTCTCAGATCTGGCCTAGCGGCCAGCTGAACCATCCGGGCACACAGCCCGGAAACAGTGTCGGCCACTTTCGACGCCGCTTCCGCGAACGCTCGATCCTCGGCCGCATCACAAACCGCAACTACGACGCGAGCCAGTTCAAGGGCAAGGGCTCCGTCCTCACCATCCCCGACGCACCGGTTGTCACCACGCGCAAGACGCGCATTGGCAAGCCGATCGAATACGAGGAGATGAAGACCGGCGCCCATTTCATGGTGATCGACCGGGAACGCTACTGGGGCGTGAAGATCGAGGACGAAGATAAAATCTTTTCCAGTTTCGATATCGAGTCCCCCATCGTGCAGGAGGCCGACCTCCAGCTCGCCGAGGATGTCGAGGACGAATTCGTCTCCGACGTGCTTGGCAAGTGCCATGAGGCGAACCAGGGCACGACGGCCGGCATCAAGAGCGGCATCTACAATCTCGGCACGTCGCTGAACCCGGTGACGCTCTACAAGACCGAGTCCGCACGAGGCGGGCGCGAGGGTGCAATTGCCACCGACCACTTCGCCGACTTCGGGAACGTCATCGGCGAAATGCCCGGCGGACTTGGCGAGGGAGCGTTCATTCTCTGCCCGCGCGCCGTCGCCGGAGTCCTTCAGAAGAGCGAGATGAACCGCGCCGACTGGATGGGCACCGCGCAGTCGCTTCTGCGCCGTCCTGTGGAGTTCCTGGGCGACATCGGCGGCATGACCGTCATCGCGTCCAACCGCATGCCGATTTTCCCGGGGAGCGGCGACGAACCTGCGGTGTTCCCGATCCTGTTCGGCGACAAGCGCGCGATTTCGTTTACCGAGATCTTCCGCTTCCGAGACAAGATGACGGACATCCGCGAATGGGGGTCGTTCCACCGCGCGAAGATGATCTACGACTGGTTCATAGACCGACCCGAGTTCATTGGCGTGTCGTATGTCACCATCGGGGTTCCCGCCGTCACGTCCCCTGGCTCGTAAGGATCGAAAGAAAGGAGATGGATCATGGCTGAACTCACGACCGACACGACCATGCTGACCGCCAACGGCACGTCTGACATGCAGATCGGATTCAACGGCGTCACGCTTGCGCGAGAGATCGATTTCGGCGTGGACGCTGCGGCGGCCGCAACGAACTACGAGCTGCTCGGACTCCCCAAGGGGTTCGTCGCCCTCGCCGTCGGATTGACGGAGCTTGAGAAATGTCCGTCCGGCACGATTACGCTCAAATGCAAGAGCGATTCCGCGACGCTCGGCGCTGCGGTCACAGTCGGAGGGGACGCGCTCGCGGCGACGGTCGCCACGGCGGCGAATGCATTCGCCGCCGGTGACATGCTCTGCTTCGTCCCGTCCGTCAAAATGGACACAGGACGCGTCCGCATCGTCGTCACGGGGATTCTTGTGAACGGCGACACGCGCTATTCGCCCGAACTCGCGGCGCCGTGGCGCAAGGTTGGAAACACCAGTCGCAACGTTGCCGAACCAGACCGCCTGCTCGGCAAGTAGTCGGACGTGCGGCCTCCGGAGGGCGAGGATGTCCATCTCCGGAGGTCGCATATCCATACAGGTCAAAAGAAAGACGATTCTACAATGAAAAACACAACGAACGTAAAGCGTTTCTACGCGATGAGCCTTGTTGACGGACGAATCGTGTTCGCAACGCGCGAACTGCTTACGAACCCGGACTATCGAATCGTGTCGAAAGACGTGGCGGTGAGGGTTGAGTCAAAGGCGATTGACTGGAGGGATGTCGCTTTTGCGCTTCGCCAGCAGGACAACCTCGACCAGAATGAACTGCTGAAGCGTACGGAACAGGCGAAGGTGCAGAACCTTCGCCGGAGCGTAGTCACCCGCGAAAACGTAGAACAGTTCGAGACCAGGCTTTCCGACGCCGACGTCGGCAAGGTCTTTGATGGTGATGGACTTCCGTCCGTCGGCGCATCCATGCCCGAAACGGTGACTGGCGTTGCGCCTGTTCCAAGGAAGCTTGCGAAGAAGCCCGCGAAGAAACCGTCTGCGTCTGAAACGACGGCGGATCGCTGCGATGGCATGGAGAGCATAGATCTCTGAATTGGAGTGGCGGTGACGATGGCGAATTCGTTCCAGTCCGAGAGGGACACGCCCGAATACGCGACGATCGCGGAACTTGCGGAGAACCTCGTTATTAGGCTTCCCGGGTGCGACGATGAAATCATACGCCGTTCGCTCCGCGAGGCGTATGTCGAATTCTGCCGCGTCGCCAATGCGCTTGTCACCACAAGGGAGATCGCCCTTGAGGCAGACGAGACGGACTATCCTGTCGTAAACATGGTGCCGGACTGTCGCGTCGAATGCGTTCGTGCCGTGTTCATGCGTGGTCATGCCCTGCGCGAGGGCGTTGACTATTCGGTTTCTGCCGGAATCCCACCGATCATGTCCGTACGCAAGAGGTTGCTTCCTCCCGCCGACAGGTGCGCGGAGGTGTCACTTGCCGTCCAATGCCTTGAAATTCCGAACTCCGGTAGCGAACGTGCACCGCGCTGGTTCATCCGCAAGTATGGAGACGCGGTCTGTGCCGGTGCGCTTGCCCGTCTGCTTTCGATGGGCGGGAGGCCGTGGTCGGACATGACATCCGCGAGAATCGAGGTCGGCAGATGGGACGGCTATGTGACATCCGCTAAAATCGGAAGCGTAGGCGGCTCGCCGTTCGGAAACGGAAAATTTGACACCGTGGACACATCCGACCTGCTATGAGCGAACTCGTCATAACGCCAAACTTCGACAAGAAGACCGCACGGTTCAGGGGTACTGTCGCGGCTGGTGAACACGCCACCGTGCGCCTTGTCGGCGCGTCAGATGTCGCAACGGACACGCTTCGGCTCCGTGTGCTTTCCCAAAAGGGGACGCTGGCCGTATTTCCGCTTGCCGCTGACGACGCATGGGATGTCGACGGAGACGACCTCACTTGTGCATTGAACCTTAACACGACACAGGCGCAGAAGCACTTTAGGCGCGTGTTTGAAAGAGAGGTGCTGTTCGTACTCGATGACGCGACGAACAAGAAGCTGCACTTTTCCGACCTTTGCGTTGTCCGTGGGTGGCCACAGGAGGTTGGGGCGGATGTCCCCGTTGATCTTGACGGCTACGCCGATTTCGTCGCGGACACGAATTCGCGCCTCGCTGTAGTCGAAAGCGCGGCCGTGGCGAACGCGGATGCGATCAGCGCGGAGACGGCGGCGCGGAAATCCGCAGACGCGGGGCATACGGCTCAGATTTCCGACGTGTCCGATGTCGTTTCCCGCAAGGCGGACACATCCACCATCGCCTCGCTTGCCACAAAGGACGCGCTTGCTGCCGAGATGGCGGCACGGAAAAGTTCCGACGCGACACACGAAGCCGCAATCGACGATCTTGAAACTGAAATCGAAACGGCGAATAGCAGCATCAAGAACCATGTGCTCGACAACACGTGCCACCTGAGAAACGAAGACGTCAAGGAGACGATCGCAAAAGTCCTTGCGACAAAGACGTACGATCTGACGACGAACGACGGCCTCTACGACGCCGTGGTTGCGATTATCAGAGAGCTTGGAGGAACGGCGAATGAAGAATAGCGTATTCGTGTTTTTCGGGGTCGTGGCGCTTGCGTCCTGTGGCGACCTTGTCGAAAAAGCCCGGCTGGGGGCGCTCAATCCCAAGTCGGGCATGGTCGTGACGAACGTCGACCTTGAAGCGCTCGGCGGCCAATTCCTCCCCCTGTCGTGGCCGACGAACGCGGACGTCGCGGTGGGCGCGAACAATTTCTGGGAATCCAACAACGTGACCGTCGTGGGGCACGACAACTCCGTCACCGGCGAGAACGCCGTGGCCGTCGGCGCCTACGCCTTGGCGGACGGCGCGTCCGCGCTCGCCGTGGGGTCGTCGGACGCCGTCGGGGACTACGCCGTCGCAATCGGAATCGACAACGAGGCCCGCGCGAAGGAGTCGTTCGCGGCCGGGCTTTTCTCGAAAGCCTTCTTCCCGTATGCGTTTGCGGTCGGGTACGGCGCGGTCGCGTCGAATACCTACGCGGTCGCGTACGGGCCGTTCGCGGAGGCCTCCGGCGATTCCTCGGTCGCGTTGGGGATAGATTCGACTGCGTCCGGTCCCTTTTCGGCCGCGCTGGGGATGAACGCGAGAGCGCTCGGTATTGGTTCGGCCGCGATGGGACGACTCGCGCGTGCGGAAGGAAACGACTCGACCGCGCTGGGACGATACGCATATGCGGCAGGAGAAGAATCGGTCGCGCTGGGGGGCGAATCGCAAGCGATTGGCGACTATTCGATCGCGATTGGATATCACGCGGCGGCGTCTGACGACAACTCGACTGCGCTGGGGCAGGGCGCGATGGCGTCCGGCGGGCATTCGGTCGCGTTGGGGAAAGACGCGATGGCGTCACACCCCTATTCGGCAGCGTTGGGGGCGAATGCGAAAGCGACCAATTTCTACTCCGTTGTGATTTCGACAGGCGTGGACACAGGCT
>CAYZYQ010000016.1:30033-34681 GCA_964482645.1 uncultured Lentisphaeraceae bacterium
GACACAGGCTCGCACGGCATTGGCACGATCACGCTCGGCGTCGCGAACGGGCTGGCGGACGTCTGGGTGGGGACGAACCGCATGGACGCGGCCATTGAATCCTCCGTCCGCGCGGCGGCGTACGCCGTGGCCGACTACGTCTTCGACGCCGAGACGTCGGTGTGCTACCGCCGCATGATGCGCGGCGGCTACCTGGACTACGTGGCCGTGACGAACGTCGACGTGCGGCTGCCCGAAAACTACGCGGCCCTTGCCGCGCTGGAGGAATCAAGATGAAGAAAACGATCGAACTCGTCGTCGGCGGATTCGCCCTGATGTCGCTCGCGGACGCGGAGCCGAAGTCTCTCCACGACCACGTCTTCCCGTCGGCGCCGTCGCCCGTGCTGCTTGAAAACGCGACGAACATCGTGCGGCAGGTCCAGATTCTCTGGGCCGCGCACACGAACCGCATCCGGCGAGCCGAGCGGATGCGGGAGGAGGCGAAACGCCGCCGTGCCACGTGGAACAGGAACGGGCGTCCGCCCGCGAAGCCGTTCAAGGTGAAAGGCGGCGCGGAATGAGGGTTTCGTTTGCCATTCTTGCGCTTTCGCTTTCGCTCGCCGCGCCTGCGCAGATTTCGACGAACAGCCACCGCGTCGCGTGGGTCGACCAGGACGGCCGCGTGAGCGTGACGAACGCCATGGCCACGCAGGCGGACATGGCCGCGCAGTCCGCGGCCGTCGAGATCGCGCTTGCCAAACAGCAGGCGAACGCCACGGGGTACGCCGCCGCCACGCAGCTGCTGACGGAGGTGGCGAACTCGATCTCCGCCGGAAGCCCGGTCGTGTACTACTCGCTCGAACTCGTCTCGTTCGAGGCCGCCGCCGTGTTCGACGAGGCGACGTCGAACGTCCGGATCTTCGGCTACGAGGTCACGGGCGAGACGGGGGCGAAGACGGTCGGCGGTACTTCGTATCCGTGCGTGAAGACGGTCATTTCGTTCATCTTCCACTCAACCGACGGCGGCACGCTGGACCTGCAGGGCGTCAAGCCGCTCGTCCCGTACAACGAGACGCTGGACGGGACGCCGTCGTCCGAATGGGACTTCCTCGACGACGCGCTCGTCGGGACGCCCGTGGCGCATTCGGACACGGTGACGGTCGACGGGCGTTCCTACGCGAACTACTACACGATGGACGTGTGGCTTCCGACGGCCCGGACGAACGGGTTCATGAAGGTGCGCGTCCCCAACGACGCGGCGGCGGGCGACGGAAACACGATGGACACGCCCGGCGACGCGGGCGGGTGGAACGGGACGCTGACCTTCGGAACGAACGTCCTTGATGTCGTGAACGGGCGCATCATGGCGCCGGCGGGGGGCGACTGATGTACGACGCGCTCGTATTCGCGAAGTCCGTCCTCCTGGGATGCTTCCTCGTCCTCGGCGGGCTGTTCTGCGCCCTCTGCCTCGTGAACTGCCTGGGCGGCGCGGCGGCGCGGTGGTGGCGCAAGACGGGCAAGGTCGCCCGACACGTCCTGCTGGCCGGCGCGTGCTGCCTCGTCCACTACGCCGGGAGCAAGAGCATCGCGTCGAAGTCCGCGTCCGACGACGACGTCGTCCTCACGGGCGTCGAACTCTCCGTGACCAACGGCGTCGCGGTCCTGACCGCGTCCTCGACCGGCGCCGCGCTGCAGCCGTGCTGGTTCCGCGAATCCGCCACGAACGCGTGGACGCTCGCGACGGACGACGGGTGGGAGCTTGTCTCGTCCACGGCCTCGACCCCGCCCGGGTCGTACACGAACGTCTGGGAGCGGGCGGACACCAACGGATGCGACCACGCCGCGTGGTACTTCGGCGACAATCCCCCGGCCGTGGAGATCGAGGTCTCCGGCGGCGTGGAGGTCGTCGGACTGTCCGCGTCCGGCCGCGCGATTGGACTGACGTGGAACGTCGAATCGAACGTCGTCCTCTCTACGGGGGCGCAGGTCGTCGTGGAATGCCGGGAGGACGGCGCGGCCTGGACGGAGAAGTTCCGACATTCGGCGTCGAACGGCGTCGGGCGGGTCGACTTCCGGGGCTTCCACCTCGACCGCACGACGCGCTGGCGCGTGAAGCTGGAGGTGCCGAAATGACGAACCCGCTTCTGACAGCCCTCGCCGTCCTGCCGCTGGCCGCCCTCGCGCAGACCGCCGCGTCCGGCACGAACGTCGTCTACACGTCGGGCGTCGTGACGAACAGGGCGTGGGTGCGCCACGTCGCGACGGCGACGGGGCGGGATTTCGCCACGCTGCGCGACAGGACGGGCACGTTCGCCTCGGCGGCGGACGTCGCGGCTCTGCGCGCGACGACGGAGCGCCTCGGCGAAATCGAGGCGGCGTGGTCCAACGGCTTCGCCCGCGGACACGCGGAACTCCAGTCCCGGCTGTCGCAGACGCCGACG
Organism: uncultured Lentisphaeraceae bacterium; assembly: GCA_964482645.1. Lineage (GTDB taxonomy): Bacteria > Verrucomicrobiota > Kiritimatiellia > RFP12 > UBA1067 > RUG572. The sequence continues at coordinate 32,454 of CAYZYQ010000016.1, forward strand.
GACGGCGTCATGCTCGGACTGCAGTTCCCGCCGCCGCCGGACGCATCGAGACGGGCGCTTGAGATGTACGTCGTCGGCACGGCGTACGACGGCGGCTACGACTATTTCCTCGTCAACTTCTCCCGTCCCCTGTCGGTGAAGCCGAACATTGAAGTGCCGTACGTGTGGAACGGCGGGTTCACGACAAACCGGGTCGCCGGCACGTGGGACTTCGGCGCGTCCCGGTGGACGAACGTCGTGAGCATGGCGCAGAGCGGAATCGCCTACACGAACGTCCACACGCTGCGCGTGGAGCGTCCGGCGGCGCTTGCGGGCGTCCCGTGCAACCTGAATCCGCACGGGCTGTTCGGACGGCGCGGCGCGGGCGTGACGTGGGGCAGCATCGTCCTGACCGTGAACGGCCGGCCGACGTACGGCGGCACGCTGACGAACGCGGCGGACGGAACTTTCATGCAGATCTACAACGGCGCGATCCTCGCGCCCGGAATACAAGGAGGCAGCCAGTGAAGCGAATCCCCGTCCTGTCCGCCGCCGTCGCGGCGTGTGCGCTTGCGGCCGTCCACGCGAACCTCGACCCGATCACGACGTCGAGGCTCGAGGCGCTCGTGAACCAGCGGCGGCTCGTCGCCACGGACATGGCGTCCGTCCCCGGGAAGGTCGTCTACACCTACCGCCAGGGCGGCGTGACGTGGCAGACCACGAACGACGTGAAGTCCATCAACGGAACGGTCATGCCGACTCGGTATTCCGTTTTGAAGCTGCTGACGGCGATCGCCGACGCCGGGAAGTACGACGAGGCGAAGGCCGCGCTCCAGTCGGCGAAGCTGCCCAACGGGATGCCGTACTGGGACGCGCTCAACGCGGCGCAGTTCCTCACGGCGGACGACGGGCGGCTGAAGTCGGGCGTGGCGCTCGCCGTGCAGTCCGGCCTCTGCACGTCCAACGACGTGTCCGAGATCCTGCGGAAGGCGGAGGACTAGGCCATGTGCATGAGGAACACGGACGAGGGCTGCGTCCTGTCGGACCAGCAGCACGAGCTGACGGCGCGGGTCGAGAAACTGGAACGGCAGATGGTGGCGGTGCAGACCGTCCAGGAGCAGATGCACTCCGAACTCCAGCAGGGGTTCGCGGACCTGAAGACGCAGATGGGGCTCATCTACCGCGAACGCGCCGAGTGGTCGCAGTGGGTGCGCGAAAACCTCCCGAAGGTCGGGCGGTGGCTTGGCAAATGGTCGATCATCCTCATCGGCGTGGCGATCGGCGTCAACAACGCCCCGGCGGTCGTCCAGGCGTTTTGCTCGGTTGTGAAACAGTGATTTCCCGGCAAGTTGCCGGCAAGTTAAAGGAAACAAAGGAAGTCAGTCGGTTACAGACTGTAACCAACAGAAAGGAAAAGATGAAGACACTGGTGAAATGGTTCGTGAAACGCTACATGACGGCGGACGCGATCAAGGAGTACGTACACACGGCGAACGCGGCGCTGAGGGAACGCGTTGTGCTCGACGGCGGCAAGACGAAGGTAGTTGAGGTTAGCAACGACGTGGCGGCTTTGACGGCGGCGTATCTTGTGGCATTCGCGGACGACGGCAAAATCACGGATGAGGCGGAGCTTGCGGCGATCAACGCGGCGTGTGACGAGGCAATCGACAAGTACGTGACGGACGCGCTGGTCAACGGCGTTCTCGACCGCGTGTTCGGCTGATTCTTTGCCCTCGGCGGCGCGGTCCCGGTTAACTGCCGCGCCGTCGGGGGCTTTTTAGGAGTCTGGCAATGAAATACATCAGGAAGAACTTGTCGAACGGACACGTCCCGCAGGGCGGGACGGCGAACGGAATGTGGTGGTTCCTCGGTTTCGCGGCCGTCGTGGCGGCGCTCGTCCTGCTCAACGGGTGCGCCAACACGCCGTCCGGGGTGCGCGTGGTCGCCTCGTCGGCCACCGCCACGACCGTCGGAGACATCAACTGGGACGAGTACAAGATTCCGGTGTTCTCGGTGTACACCGGCCCCAAAGTGACGGTGTGGATAAATCGCGATTATATCGCGCTTAAGCGGATGGCGGCAAGCGGATGCGTGACGAACGACACTGCGGCGTTTGGCGTCTACTCGTCGCAGGAGCAGAAGCAGACGCGCGTGGAGCTGGAGTTCGACGCGGAAGGACGCGCCGACGGCCCGTGAGTTCCGCGTGGAACGTGAAAAACGCATTTGAATGGAGTGCCATGATGGAACTT
>CAYZYQ010000017.1:0-18526 GCA_964482645.1 uncultured Lentisphaeraceae bacterium
ACATGCGGCAGATAGCCCGCACTCGCCGTTGTGCGCGTCGATTCCGCACACGCGACGACATCCGCGAACGACAGGCCATACTGGGCCAGCACGGACGGTCGCACACGAATTTGGCATTCGGGAAGATACCCGCCCGTGACCACGACATCGCCGACGCCAGAGACGCCCAAGAGGCGCGTCCGCAAATCGAACTCCGCCAGTTCGCGTAGCTTCAGCGGCGAAACCCGCCCGCTCGGACTCGTCAACGCAACAAGCATGATTTCGCCCGTCACGGAAACGACCGGCGCGATTTCGGCGCGAACGTCCGCCGGCAGTTGTTCCTTCACAGTGGCCAACCGCTCGAAGACGCTGAACCGCGCCTGGGCCAGGTCGACGTCCCAATCAAAATCCACCCAAACGAACGACAGGCCACCGCCCGAACTCGACCGCACGGCGCGGACACCGGGAATGCCGTTCATGGCGGCCTCAATGGGAATGGTGACGCGCTGCTCGACCTCCTCGGCGGTCAGCCCGCCCGCTTCGGTCTGCACAACGACACGCGGCTCGCGTATTTCGGGAAAGACGTCAACGGCGAGATCTTTCCCGACCCGCCATCCGAGCGCCGCCAAGAGCACGACGGCGGCGAGCGTCAGTTTCGGATGCGCGAGAATGGTTTCGATGAATCTGTTCATGTTCTCCTCTGGTTCAAGATGGGCCGCCATGCGGCAGACACAGCCTCCCCGCCTTCAGAACGAAAACGGGAACGCACAAAAGGCGAACACGACAAACAAAAAACATGAGCGGGCAGTGTACCATAACCCAGCAGGAGCATCAAACAACCGCGTTCGCCCGAAAAGCCCCGTTTCGTCGCCGCGTCAGGCGAAGCGGGCGAGAAGGCGGCGGACGGCCACGGCGTAGGGGATGCCGGGCGTTGTCACGCCAAGAGCCTCCAACGCACCGCAATCCAAATGGCAATCCTTCGGACGCGGCTCGCCGCCCGCCGCCGGTTCACCGCTCCCCTTCAACAAGGCCGTCGCAAGCCCCAGTTCTTTCGCCACGACAAGCCCCATGTCGAGCTTCGTCAACGCCTCACGACCGCTCCACTGGAACGTGCCAACCAACCGACGAGCGACGATCTGCGCCAGAATATCCGCCACGTCCGACACGTGCGTCGGATAACGAACCGACCAGTCGTCCAGCACGAGCGGAAACGATTTGGAATACGTCTCGTTGCCGGGGCGGGCCAGTTTGAGAACCTGCGCCATCACGGTCGTCACGGACGATTCCGCCAGCGTCTCCACCTCGTCGCCGTACAGAATCGGCACACGGAGAATCGCCGTCTGCGCCCCCGCCGTTTCGCGCACGGCGATTTCGCCATCGAGTTTGGACTGCCCGTAGCCGTTGACGGGATGCGGACGCGATTCGGGGAAGTAGGGCGGCTGCGTCCCGTCGAACACGTAGTCGGTCGAGATGTAGACGAGAAATGTCCCCGAATGCGCCGCCGTCCACCGCGCGAGCGTCTCCGTCGCCGCCACGTTCAACCGACGCGCCGCCGCCTCATCCGCCGCGAACGCATCGGGACGGCGAATGGCCGCCGTGTGGACGATTGCATCCGGACGCTCCGCGTCCAGAACCGCCTGCACGGCCGCCGCATCGGTCAAGTCGACGGGCTTCAATCCGTCCCCTTTCCGCGCATGGCACAAACCAACCACGTTGAAATCCGGCTCGTCCGCAAAACGCCGCATCACCGCGCGTCCCAGCAGTCCCGTCGCGCCCGTCACGAGAATCTTCATGTCGTCCGTCCTCTCGAACCGTCCCGTCCGTTTCAACTCAATCCGTTATTTCCGCTTGAACGAAACCGCGCCGCCGACAACGCTGCCGGCGAACATGGCTTCCGCACCGACGTCCAGCGATGCGTTCTCCAGTACAACAAGGCCGTTGCCCGACACGTTTTCCAGCGTCTCGTTCAACCCGGAGAGCACGAGCCGTCCTGCCCCGCAAACCGTCACGGCATAGTGCGGCGGCACGAGGTCTTTCAACGACACGGGAAAGACCTTTCCGATATCCGCGTTCCGCGCGTGCGGCGCTTCATACTTCTCGACCGTGCCGATGTCGAGCCAGTCAATGCTCGAACCGTCCGCGAAACCGGCCGAGAGCGTCCACGTGTAGGGATCGCGGCCAATCGCGTCGTTCGCCGTCGCGAACGAATAACCGTCGAACGTCACATCCTGACCGAAATCAATCGTCAGCGGATTGAAGTAGCACTTCGTTTTCAAATCGCCGTCGAGTCCTTTGTCCGGCCCCTCCCGCCAGTCCGGCGAACCGTTCATCGCGTGCGTCCCGGCCGGCAGTGGCAACATCTTGCCGTCCTTGAAAATGCGGAACTCGCTGAACTGCGACCCGGAGTTGGCGTATTCGGGCGGGCCGTTCTTGGCGGGCCGCGCCGCCTTGACGTTGAATTTCAGGTAACGCGCCGTCACGGGCGCTGCGGACGCGCCGCCTTGGAAACGGACGGCGCCCGTCTGGACGACCAACCCTGCGTTCGCCAACACGGCGCCGCTCAAATCGAGCGTCCCCGCGCCCGTCTTGACGAGCGGGCCGCCCGTGAAGCGGCGTCCCGCCTCCACCTTCACCGTCTGCCCCGCCGGCACGTCAATCGTCTCCGCGCCAGCCGTACACGCCGCGAGCGCGGCCACCATCAACAGTTTCTTCATCCTTCGATCCTTTCTTCGTTTTCCACAAGCGCCGGACAAATCCAGGCCGTCACCGCCGCGCATTCCACGCCAAACGGCAGATAGCCCGCGAATCCAATCAGCGGCATCTCCCAGATCTGGAAGCGGTGAACGTACGGCACACAGTAAATCCATTTTGAAAAACTGTAGTAGTTCCACGTCTCCCAGCACACGCCGCAGATCAGCGCCGCCACGGCGAAACGGAAGAACGCCGACCAGTTGCCCGTCCGCGTACGATCCATCACGCTCGGTTCGCGCAACAGAAATTGGAGGAACAGGAACATCGCCAGCGGCGACAACCAGAGAAGCGGATAGGTGTACTGCGGACAAAAGACGATGCCCGTCAGCCCCGCCGCCGCAAGTCCCAGCAGAAAGAGCATCCAGCGCGGGCGGCGCAAATCGACGCGGGCCATGCCATCGTAGGCGTCGTCGCGGAATGCGGCAAACGTGTGCAACCACGCGGCCGTAGAGGCGACGGCGGGCAGCACGGACGTAAAGCAGAACGTCGCGTAGAACGTATACTCCAACGCGCTCATATGATCGACGCCCTGATAATACCAATTCCAGACGTAGCGGTTGAGATACTCGAAGAACCACCAGAAGAGCGAACTCGCGGGGAACGTCAGCAGGAACGGCAGCGGGTGGCGCGTCATCGGCGACGAGCCGACACGCTTGACGGTCAGGCCGTTGATGATGAGGATGTAACCGATCCAGAGCGGCATGTACGTGTGCGGCTGGTACGGCGCGAACCACGCAAAACGATTCCAGGCGAATGTCCACGCCACGACGAGAATCCCCACGCCCAACCAGCCCCACCACGGGAAACGGTACGTGCCCCTGTGCGCGGCAGCCGGCGCGGCCTTCGTTCGCGCCGCGCGGACGGCCCGCCGCACGAGCGGCCCCGTACAGACGGCCGTGAGCGCCGCCATGCCGAGAAACCACGGCCACGAAAACGGTCGCCGGTGATTCCAGAGTTTTTCGGGATGGAACCCCCAGTCCTCCGTGCGCGGCGGAAAACTCTTCACCCCTTCCCAAATTTCATCAAACCCGCCCAGCCAGGCACACAACGCCGGTACGCCCAACAAGACGGCCGCGAGCAGAACGTAATGAAGGATGCGTTTCATCATTTCCAGAAATCCCAAATGCCACAGACCGTCACCGCCACGAGGATGCCGAAGAACACCCCGCCCACCACTTCGCGACGACGATGCCCCAAACGTTCCTCCAGACGCGCCGCCGGGAACGTCCCGTCCGCGTTCAACCGCGCCGCAATCCGATTGAGCAACGCGGCGTGTTCGCCCGCCGCGCGGCGGATCGACACGGCGTCCACCAGCGTGATCGTGCCGAGGCCGACGGCAATCATCGCTTCGGGCGAATCAAAACCGTCCGTCAGACCAACCGCCACGGCCAACGCCGTCACAAGCGCCGAATGGGCGCTCGGCATCCCACCGGCCGCCACGAAGAGCCGATGATCGAACGTCCGCCGGCGGATCAGAACCGTCACCAGTTTGATGACCTGAGCGAGCCCGCCGGCGAGAAACGCCGAGATGAACCACGGATGACGAATGATCTCGAATGCGTTGAGATCCTGCCAATCCCGGATGATGCCGAGTGCGAACATCGTGCCGTCTACGTTGTCAAACGTCACGTGACTAACAGATCAACCACGCAGAACGTCGTCGTAGTCGAAGCCGTAGCGGGCGAGTTCCAGACGCACATCGTAACGCCCCCGCGAGAACGGCACCATCAGTTTGCGCGCCTTCGGGTCGTCCGTGTTCTCCTGTTTCGGATCCCACGCCACCGTCGCGCCGTCTTTCTTCCCACGGCTCAACTCCATGCACATCCGCCCAAGGCAACAGGCCGTCGAAGAGCGCTGCGCCGCTTCGGCGTTCGTGACCGTGTGGGACGGATCGCCAAGGCGAATGGCCTCCAACCAGTTCTTCCAGTGGTCGTTCGACGTGTGAAGCGGAATTTCAGGCGCGGCCATCTTTTCGAGCAACTTGTTTTTCGAGGCCATGAGGGGCTGCATCTTCCCGTTCGACGGCACGTCCGGATCGCTCGGCGTAACCTTCACGCGGCCGCGCATACAGTAGAGCCAGTCGCCCTTCTCGCCGATGAATTTGATGCCCATCGGGAACTTGTTGCAGACGTGGACGTCCGTCTTGCCGCCGTTGTAGGCGTAATGGAGGTCGTAGGTCGTGTGGACGTTCCAGAGCTTGCCGCCCGTCGTGTCCATCCACCCGCACGTACCCGAAACGCCGTCGGGGCCCGCGTCGTCCTTGCCCAATCCCCATTGGGCGATGTCGATATGATGGGCACCCCAGTTCGTAATCATGCCCCAACCGTACGGCGCCATCTGAATCCAGCCCGGCCGGTCGCCGATCTTCGCGAGATCCTGCTGGTGGACGCGCGTCCAGTTGTACGGCGTCACGTCCGCGCCTGGGGTCGGCCCCAGCCACATGTCGTAGTCCAAATTCTCGGGTACGGGTTCGACGGCGGAACGACCGCCGGCGCTGTCGAGGCCAATGCCGATTTCAACCCGCTTGACGTCGCCGATGCGCCCGTTGCGGACGAGTTCGCACACGCGGTGGAACTGTTCCACGCTCCGCTGCCAGGAACCGACCTGCACAACGCGGTTCTGCATTTTGGCAAGGTTCGCGATGATGCGCCCTTCCGTAATCGTTTGGGAAAACGGCTTCTGCAGCCAGATGTGCTTGCCGGCGGCGAGCGCGGCGCAGGCCACGAGCGTATGCCAGTGGTCGGGAATGCAAATCTCCACCGCGTCGATCGACGGGTCGGCCAACATTTCATGGTAGTCCGCGTACGTCTTGACCGGGTAGTTGGACGTTCCCAACAAATCCTTGTACTTCTTCTGCACGTAGGCGACGCCATGCGCCCGCCGCTTGGCGTCGACATCGCAGACGGCCGTGATGCGGCAGAGATCCGTATGCTTCATCGCAAGCGGCATGTCCATCGTCGTCGAGATACGGCCAATGCCGATAACGCCGATGTTGACCTTTTCGTTGGCCGCGAACGTGCGGACGCGACTGACACAGCCCGTGAAGACGAACGGCGCCGCGAACGCCGCAGACGCACCGAGAAACTGACGACGATTCAACTGCATCGAAAACTCTCCTTGTCGATAGATGAAAACAACGAAAGAATTGTCTCAAAAAAAGGCGGCGGTGTCCAATGGAAGTTGGCGAAGCCGCCGACGTGCAAATTAAATGACAACAGACGCCTCTCCGCGAGACGTCCGTGTCGTTCCCTCCGCACAGGATCAGCGGATGAAGATGACAAGCCCCGGCGCGGTGATCACGTAGTCCGATCCACGCCGCGAGACCTTGCGTCCGTCGACAAGCCGCCAAACGGGCGTTCCCGTCACGGCGTCCGCCGTCAACAACGTCACGTCGCCCACGGGAAACGCAGGGGCGGAAACCGTCACCGTGCCGCCGAACGCAAGCGAGGGCGTGTCGAAAAGGCGAAATGCGTCCACGGCGTCCACCACGTTCTCACGCGCCAGCGCCGCGCCATCCGCCAGCACCACCGGTCCGATCGCCGCAGGCTTCCCCGCCGTCGCCAGCGTCGCGCCCGCCGACACGTGCCACGATACCCGTTCCTCGGTTGTGGAGGTATCATCCACAACCTCCCCGCCCGTCAAGAAGGCGGGCGGCGTGGCCGACCCGTCGCCCGCGCCCAGCCACTTCTTTCGCAGATAGTCAAGCGTCGCCGCCACCTGATCACGCGACGGCTGACGATCAAAGGCGATCATCTCGCCAATCCGTCCGTGCCACATCCGATTCCATTCGTCATCGACCGCATTCCACTGCGGCGCACCGCCGCCCTGCAGCCGCCCGCCCAGCTGCACGATATCATATGTCATCGGCGGTGCAAAACCGCCACCGATTGAGGCCGCGACGGAGACGATACCACCGTCTGCATCCGCCACGTCCGTTCCGGCCCCTCCCCCCATGGTACTGCCAACGCCACTCGTCTCCCAGAACGCGAAGACATACGGCGTCTTGTCGGCAATCGTGTATTTAAACGCCGGGGAGACGCCCCCCTTGCTGATGGCATTGACCTTCGCGAGGCCATTTGTATCAATCGTCTCTTCCGTATGGAACCCCGTCGAGCCATGGATATCCAAACCTGTCTCCGACTTGGAGTAGAACGCAATCGGCCCGGCCCACTTGCCTTTCCCGCCTTCGTCCACGTACGAATCGCGCACGAGCGCCGCACAGACGAAGAACTCGCGGCTCGTCGTCTCTGTGGGCGACACTTCCAGTGCAAGCGCCGAATTGCCGTCGAACACAAGCGCCCCGCGTTCGCCCAACGCGCCGTACTTCGGCGCGGGACAGACCGACTTGCCCGGAACCACGTAGGGATTCGGCTTGAACATGCCGCCCAAATGGCCTTTGTTACGAACGGCGGTCACCGTCACGTGGTCGTCCGCAAGCGTCACCGTGTCCGCGTCCGACGCATCCACCCAGATCGCCGCCGCACTTGTCTCGGCATTGAAAAGCGCCGTTCCCTCGCGCACGTCGATCCGGTCGACCGCATCCACGCCGGCCCTCACGCCCAGACGCCCTGCGCCGACTTTCGCGATCCGCTGATCGGAAAGAACTTTTTCCGAGCGTTTCTCGGTCGATGGAAGAATCAAATTGACAACCGCCTCCGCACCGTCCGCGACCGACACATGTACTGTCGCGTCACCACCCGTCACCTCTGGCATCGTCACGGCGGCCTGTTCAGACTCGCCCCACTTGCGCTGGAGGTAGCGTTGCACGAAAGCCGTCTCGTTTTCGGACAACGTGCGCGAGAAGACGATCAGTTCACCGATCCAACCCCTGAGTGCCCGATTGGCGTTCGGCTTCACTTTCCCATTCGTGTAGGCAAGGCGCGTCCCCAGACCAATGCATTCGATGTTCCACGGCGTCGCCTCCGCCGTGGCGGATGTTTCCTTGAACGCAGGCGAATCGTCCGTCCACCACGAAAACGATCGAATCGTCGTACCGTCACGGACGGCGCCGATCACCAACGGCCGGTCGGGTGTTGGCGTACCGTCCATCGTCGAATCAAAATTCTGTTGCCCGACAAAATACGTTCCGAACGTCCCCAAGTTACCAGTCCACTGAAAGTAGAAACGGTTTCTAATGCCATAGTCCTCGCACGATTTTGTCTCATCCCCCAGTGTCGCGGGTCCCATGGCGAGCGGCCCGTGCCAGAAATAGTATTTACCCTTATTACCGTCCGCATCGCTTTCGCTCGTCCAGCCGTCCCAGCGCATGACGAAGAAGACGGTCAGCTTGTCGGTCTTGTTGGTGTAGTCAAGATAGAGGCCCGATCCATTGGTACCACCCCGACAATAGATCGCAGGGCCACCGTTGAGGGCGTTCGCCGCGTAGGTGGGACGCCCGAAGTCGTTGCCGAACGGAAACGCGCCAAACATCCCGCCAACCGTGCCGCGGTTCGTCACAGTGGACACTGTGTCCCCGTCCGCGTAACCGCACAACTGTGCCGCGTCGAACCAGACGTCGGCCGTCGCGAGGAATGACCCCGGAAATGTCAGCGCGGGCGCGGTGTCGACAAGCGCCCCATGGCCCAGTTCGATCCGCGCGTTCGGCGAGACGTCCAGCCCCGCAATCACGCCGAGCGTGGTGTTGTCGGCCAGGCGCAGCGTCCCTTCCTCCACGCGAAAACGGCCGCCGATGTTGAGCGGACGACGTAGTTCCATCGTCCCCGTACCCGTCTTGCGCAGTGACCGGTTCGACTGGGCGTGCGCGGGCCACAGTTGCGAATCAACAACGAGCGTCGCATCCGCCTGGATGTCGAACACGGCGTCTTGATCATTCGGCGCGAGATGGACGTTGGGCGCGTCGAGCACGGCCTCCGCCGCGCCCGTCAACGAACCCGGCACGACGGTCAGCCGGCGCGTAAGGTCGAGACTCTGCCAGGTCGTGGCGTCGAGCATATTTTCGACCCGACGTCCGTCTGCAAGCCCATTCAGCCGCAAATAAGTCGCCGTGATGCGACCGCCGCCTTCAAGGATAACGTTCCGCGTCAACGGCGAATGGTTGCCGCCGCTTGACACGACACCCCCTTCGCGAATGTGGAGCGTGATGTCCGTCTGGTGGTTGGCGCCGCCAAACGCATCGCCCTCGTACAGATTGAGCCAAGCGTACGGTTCAACGACGACCGTGCCGCCATTCCCGTTGCCTGTGGAATTGTAGGAAGAGCCGTTGGCATTCCGCGCGATATTGAACCACGCCGTTCCCGTGCCGTACGCCGCAAGACGCAGCGTGGCGGCCTTGAAGACAACCGACGTGTTTGCAAAGGAAAGTTCGCCACCTTCGGCCTGTGCGGCCAGCGTGCCCGTCGCGCCCGGCGCCACCACGACGGACCGGTTCAACGTGATACCTTTCTTTTCGGCGCGCAGCAGCGCAAGGCCGCCGCCAGCAAGCGTGATCGGAGCGGACGGCGCACCAAGCCAGTTCTGGTCGCTGGTGGAGAGGAGGCCGTTGCTCACGACCGTGCCACCCGTGTAGGTCCGCGCATCCGCAAAGGCGACCGTGCCCGCGCCCAGTTTGACAAGGCGGATGGCGCCAGCAACAGGCGGCAGCGTCGCATCGTCGGCGAAGTCAAGCGTCAACGTCGCCGTTTGCTCGGCGGAATTGACATAACCGTCCGCCGCCAAGTCGGCCGCCACCGTCACACGCAGGTCTTCACCCGCCAAATCCACCGGCTCGGCCTGACACATCCACGCGCCGGCACACGCCGCGCACGTTATTGCATACAATCTTTTCCGCATCTGCACAGTCCTTTCGTTCAAAACTAGACTTTCCAGTACAGACGCAATTATATGTATTTTTTTTTCTTGTCAACCACCTCGTTCGCAAGAGTCGTAACATGAAGACAACCGCCTCATTCATCGCCGGCATTCCGCCGTACAGGACGTGAACGCGATGTCGCACCATGAGGCATGGTCTCCGCTGGAATCGTTCGCCGGGCCGACGTCGGAGATGAAGAACAGCCGGACACGCTTGCCAGCCCAGGGCGAAAGATCGGCGGCCAGCGTCTGCCAGCGGTGTTCCGCCGTCTGTTTCGCCGCAACAATGTGACGGCCCGTCTCGTCCTCGACGGCGATCTGGTAAAGCGCCCCGTCGCCCGATGGGCTGGAATCCAGTTTGCCGATCTGGACGGACACCTTGAGCGGCGTTTCCGGCAACCGCACATTCCACCGCATGAACACATACCCCACGCCGCCCTTGTAGGGCGGATGCATATACCACCCCTGCTTCGCCACACCGCCCACGATGGACGTCGTCGGACGAATCCCCGCACCCGTCTCACCGCGCAGCACCTCCTCCGGACGACCGCGCAACGCCATACCACGCATGAACGTCTTCGGCAATGTGAAGATCGGCGCGGCGGCACGTTTCACGGCTGGCGGACGCATCCCCGCCACAAAGCGGAACGCACCCGCCAACGTGGCGGCGGACGGCTCACGCCAATCCGCCGGCCGGACGACGCGATACGAAAACGCTTTCGCGTCCGCCGTCAGCCACGTCCGCCCGTCCACCGTGCGCGTCCGCGCCGGGCCAAGGGACGCGCCCGCTTCGTCCAACATCTCCACAGACACGGCCGCATAGGGCAGCGCGGCTTCGGACGCATGGCGCAGGAAAACTTCATCCGTTCCGTTCGTCGCGCGAATGCGAATCAACCGTCCCGCCGCCGCGCCGAACGGCGTCTCGAACCACGTCCCGCGTCCGTCGAGGTAGACGTAATGCGGCGACACGCAGGCATCCGCACGAACAGGGATGGTGGATGTTGTTGTGTTGAACGGACGACTACCGCTGATCGACGCCACCTGCCCGTCGCCTGTTTCGGCGAACCAGCCGTTCGCGGGCAACAGGAAACGCCCGCCCGCCGAATCGCCCGGCGCGTCCCACACCAGCCCGTCGCCCGCCGCCGAACCGTTCGCCGTGACGACCGTGCCGTCCGTATAGCGCACCCGCACCTGCGAGCGTTCGGTCACGCCCATCGCCAGCGCCTGAGACGTCGGGAGGAAACGCCCGCCCGCGTCGGCGTAGGCGATTGCCGCCACGTTCGCTTTCGCATAACGCGCCGCCGGCGCTTGCAACATCCAGTAGCCGTTCTCCTCGTCGTCCGGCCGACCCGTGAGGAAGTAGCCGATATGGCCGAATGCGATCGTCGCCGTCAGGAAACGGTCGAGCATGAAACGGTGGTCTTTCGGCAGGGCGGCTTTCGGGAAGAACATCGTCGGATAACCCATGCCAAAGTTGTTCGCGAGCGGATGGAGGCGCAGGAGATCGAAATCCACAATCCACGGATTGAGATCGAGACGATAACCCTGATCCTGCGCAAAGTTACCGTCGTCCAATCCACAGTAGAGGAAGTGGACGCCACCTTCCGAATAAACCGGCCCGTTCCAGAACGTACGCTGCAGTCCCAGCAATTCGCCGTAGGCGTAGAACGTTCCCGCGAACGTGCCGCCGCCCGGCACACGCGCGTCGTAGTCGCAACGTTCCCACGGTGACACGCACGTGTGGACGTCGCAGTAGCCGCTGTTGAATGCGAATTTGCCTTGCAGCACGGGTACAATCGCCTCGCAGGCCTCGACCGCGTACGTCGGCTTCGGCGCATAGCAGCGGTTCCACGCCGGCCGCAGCTGGTTGTCGGCCGCCCGCGTCACACGGTCGGCGTGCCAATGCGCATTGATTGGCGCGAAGTCCGTGTAGTTGTTGTACGGGCCGTAAAGATAGCCAAGCTCGTCGATCATGTAGCGCGTGAAGTCGCGCATTCCTTCATCTCCGCCCTTCCCCGGCGCGGGCTGTGTGCGGAACGTGAAACTCTCGTTGCCGTCGCGCATACAGACTTCATGATCGCCGATGAACACTTTGTCCAGCCCGCGCCGCTTACGGTTGCGCCAATAGGCCTTGTCGCGCGCGCGGTCTTTCTGCGCCGCCATGTGGCACCACTGGTACTCGGCCGTCAGTTCTCGGTACGGCGACGGCGGATTCGGAATGGCGGGCAGAACATCGGCGAATTCAGGCGAGAACGACCAGACGATCCGCTCGTAGCAGGGATTGCGCGTCCCATCCGTCTTCGGGTGATACACCACGCGGCCGTGGACTTTCGCCACGCCCGCGAACGTCATCACATCGCACACCGGCTCGGAACCGTTCGACTGCGTCCAGTCCATCGTGGCCGCATGGAAGAACGGCCGCCCGTCGAGATCAAGGATCGCCACGTGCGGACGATTCTCGCCGCCCGTCATGCTGTAGGAATAATACGGCACCGTGAAAATTCGCACGTCGGGGAACTCGGCCAACGCCCCCAAGTCGATTTCCGCGATGTCGGCCGGACCTTGCACCTCGGCGACGATGGACTGCCCTTCCACGCGAAAGACGGTCTTCACATCGTCCCGCGCCACACGCCGCGGCCCGTTCGACGTAGCGGTGTAGACGCCCGCGCCCTGCGCGAAACGCCGCCACGTACCGCCCTTCACGCGCACGGCGAGGTCGTCCCAGTCGACGGCGGATGTCGGTGCACGGAACTCGATTTCGGCGGCGGCCTTTTCGGAAACAGGCGGAATGACGCCCGACGCACGGGTTGGAAACGGCAACATGCCCGCGCCCGTGTTCACGCCGGCCGGCGCGTCGGGAAACACGCGGTACGGACGCTTCGGACGCGGCTTGAACGCAAGCGGTTTCAGCTCTTCGCGATAGACGGCCAGACTCGTCAACTCGATCTGCCGGTCTTTCTCATTCGTGCCGCCCGTGACGATGAACCCGAGGAAGCGTCCGCCGTCCACCAGCCGGCGAATGACGTCCGGCGCGAAACGCCGCTGAACGAGAAACCACTCCAGATGGCGGACATGATAGACCGGTACGGTGAACGTGCGACCGGCGGCGTCCGCGAACTCGGCCGCGAGACCGACGGACGGCGTCGATGCATCACGCAGGTAACTCACGTTGTTGCCGTAGACCCAAAAACTGATCGTGTCCGCACCCGGCGCGACGGGCACGGGCTGGGGCGGTCGCAGGGTAATGACGGGTTTCGGCCCCGTGGCGCGGTAGACGAGACGCGCCACGCCGTCGCCGAAGAGTTTGTGATCGGCCGTCTTTTGAAACGTCGCGACGGCGTTCGAACACGTCACCGTCCAGCCGACGGGATCCACGAGCGGCAACAGGACGGGCCGGTCGTCCGCCTTGCGATTCGCCCAGACGAATTCATACGGCCGCCCGTCGATGTCCGCCTCCGCGCCCACCACCACCAACGCGATAGCCGTTGCCCATACACACAGAAACTGTTTCATATCGTCAATGCACCCCCGGTACGCCCGTATTAATAGTCATAAGCGAATCGCTAAACGCGGCGCGGATGCGTGTAGATTCGATGCGCCTGCACGATCGCGATGAGCGCGAACACGGCGATCATCATCTCGCCGCCTTCTTCAAAGCACGTGAAAAAGGAAGACGTCGCGTCGATGACTTTCGACTTCGGCAAGCCTTGCGCATGACGAATCCACGCCGGCATCCGGTCGCACAACTGCACCATCACACCCGACCCGCCCAAAAAGCAGACACTCCACGCGGCGGGATTGAGTTTGAAAAAGCCAACGATCAGATCTTTCGCAAAGTAAATCAGCGTCACGCCGAACACGCCGAACAACGCCGCGAAGTACGCCAGCGAAAAAAGTTTCGCCCCCAACGGAACGCCATCCGCCCGAAGGAACCGCATCTTGAAGGGCGTCCCCTTGAAGTTCGCCACAACGTCCGGATAAAGATGCGTCATCGCGGCGACATGCCAGTCGAGTTCTTTGCAGATGGCCATGAACGCCACGCACGACACCGCTGAACAAAGTACCGCCCGCCGTACTGTCGATCCCGTGAACGGACACTTCCACCAGACGAGCGGGATGATCGCGGCGTAGAACGGCAACGTCGCCAATTCAAAGGGCGAACGGCCGTTGTTGTCGAATGCATGGTGCAGCGCAGCCGGTTCCATCACCACCCACGTGAGAGCGAGCAACAGAATGCCCACCACGAAAACCACCGGCGCGAGTAGAAAAGATTTCCGGGACAGATTTGTCGAATCATTCATTTTAGCAACCTCTTGTTTTGACCAAAGCAATATGCTGAGATGTCCTTCGTCGGACATTCCACCATCAGAAAGGCGTCACGACGCCGCCCGTCGGCGTGACTTGCACGGGCGTCGCCGGCGCAACGACCGGCACGGGTGCGGGCGGTACGGGAACGCGGCGGATCCGCGATCCAACGACCATTTTCTTCACGTCCCCTTCCACGAACCGCGCATAGGAAACCTTCGGTGTCACGCGCACGATCTCGACCGCGCCAACCGGCTCCTCCACGACGTCCAGCACCTCGCCCGTCCGCGAATCCACCACCTCTTCGCCGAGCGCAAACACGTTCAACCGCTCGCCGACGGCCAACGACTTGCCGCCCTCGCCAATGACGATCATGCCGTTCGCCGTCTGCGCGACGATCTCGAACGGCAGGATGTTCGCCATCAGCGCATCCCGAATCGCCGTCGCGGCGGCTTCTGCGGACGCCGAAATGAACGACACCCCGTCCGCCGCCGGAAACGCCGCCGCGTCAAGTTTCACCACATCCGTCCACTTCAACTGCCCCGTCGGCGCAAGCAGCACACGCCACGTGATTTCGGCGAACAGCCGCGACGTCTGCGGCAACGGCTGCTGCGTAATCGGATGGACGCCCGGCGCGAACACGTCGTTGAACGTGATTTCGCCCACGACAAGATAGTCCGCGCCCAGTTTCTTGTTCAGTCGGGCAATGTCGGACGGATTGGCGTTCGCCGCCGACAGACGCGCGAGTTCATCGTTCACTTCCGCGTCGAACGCACGGTCGAGCATCGTGAACTTGCGCGTCTGCGTCAGCGCGACGTTGAGTTTGTTCGCCAACGCCATCGACCACGCCACGGCATCGACCGTCTGCCCGTACCATGTGAACGTGGGGCGGCGCGGCCGGAACGTCTGGACGGCCATACGACGAAGAGCATCGGGATCGCGCCCCGGCACGGCATAGGTCTGCGCAAACTGGACTTGCACCTGTACGCGATATTTTTTCGTCGTCGCGTCGTAGGCGTCCGACAGTACCGTGTAGCCTGTGATGCGCCCCTTGGAGACTTTCTGGATGTCCTTCGTCAGCGCGTCGTTCAACGCAAGTTTGCTCTGTTCGTCCAGAACGCCATTCGTCCGTGCAGACGCGGACTGGCTCGTCTCCGACAACGTGGCGCGTTCCGTCGCGCTCAGCGTCACGCCGTCGTGTTGTTCCAACGCCAACAGCAACGCCTCGTTGACCGCAAGCCGGTAACTCGCCCCATAACCCGTGGACTGCACCACGTCCGCCATGCCCGCGCACCAAGCGGCCAACAGCAGACACGCCGCCAGCAAGATTCGACCCATCGTCTTCATAACCGTCTCTCTTTCCGTTTCAACTCGTTTCGACGTTTAGAAATCGTAGCTGCGCCCACGCCGTTTGCCCGATGTTCCTTTCGGCACGGATGCCGGTGCGACGGCCGATGCCGGCTGCGCGGCCGCCGGACGTTCGATGACGCGCTTCATCGCGTCGTACTTGTCGAAACTCCACAGGCGCACACAGATGGCCAACTTGTGTCCATTCGGATGCGGAACGACTTTCTTGAAGACCGTGCTGCGGCCAATCATCGTATCCGCGCCCGTCATCTTGGACGTCCGGGAGATGCGGTCGATGAACGTCTTGACCGCCTGTTCGGTCGGCAGGTTGTTCGCGTCGAACACGACGTCCACATCCTTCTGTTCGCCACGTTCGGACTCGCGCTTCACGCTGATCGTGCTGTTGATGAAGAGCGTCAGCTGATCGTCCGCCTCCGTCTCCGCCTGGGCCAGCGCATGATCCATCGCGTCCTCGGCCATGTCCGGATCCGTGCCCGTGTAGGCACTCCCCCACTGACCAAAACTCAGCAACGCGGGAACGCCCTTCTTGTCGAAGAAGAGGCGGACGCCGAACTGCGACACAAGTTCCTCTTCCGTCGGCAAGGCCTCCTCGACCGTCAGACCCGCCGCCGGACGTGTCAGAAGCGGCCGCTGCTTGTTCTTCAAGCATTCGGCGATCGTTTCCGTGTCGAGGCCACCGCGTACAACAACGCCAATCGCATACTGTCCGTCTTCGTTCCAGCCCTCGAACGTCTGGACGGGCAACAACCCGGCGGATGCGCCAACCGCATCCTGCATCGAGCACTTGACGAGCGCGTCGCAGGCCAGTTTGCGCTTCTGCGCCACCGTCCCCGCCGGCGTCACGCCCAAGGCGCGAAGACCCTCGTCCAGTTTCGCCTCGGCCAACTGCGCCGTCTTCTCGGCAATCCGCGCAACCGTGCTTTTGACGTCGGCCGCAGGTTGGAGACGGTCTGAGGACTGGTCGCTGAAATACGTATCGAACTGCTCAACGGCCGCTTGACCAAACTTGTCCATCACGTACGACGCCACGGCCCGCTGATAGGCTTTCGCGTAGGCGATCGTACGGGCGCGGACGAAATTCGGACTCCGCACGTTTTCGGACACGCGCTCGATGCCCTGCAGATAGAACGCATCCTTGCCCTTCTTCGCGCCGATCGTAATGCCCGCATCCTTGCAGTAGGCATCGATATCCGCCTGGACGAGGCTCTTCGCGGTAGCCGGCCGATGGGTCGTCACCGCCTTGTTGATTTCGTCCGCCGCTCCGGCGGGGAGCGCCGCGTCCTGAGCCAACAGCAACCACGGCGCAAGAACCGCCGCGCCGACAAACTTCATCGTACTCCTCTTCATGTCTGCCTCCTGTCTCAATTCATGACGTTGGCCTTGTCGACCAGTTTACGGATGGGAATGCGTTTCTGCCAGAACTCCAACCCCGTCGCGATGTCGACGAGTTGGAGGTTCAGCGAATACTCCTTGTAGAAATCGCCATTGTCCTTGCGGATGTTGCGCTGGACGAGCGTACCATAGAGCGTGTACTGCGGCGTCACGCGAACAGTCGCGGACGCGCCGACGGCAGGATTGTAGACGACGACGCGCCCGCTGTTCGTCAGGCGTTCGCGCAGTCCCTGCCCCAGATTCTGCGCCAACGCATCCGCCTGGCTGCCGAGCGACAACGTATCGTTCTTCACGTCGGGAATGACGAGAATCGCACGATTCGATCCCGCTTGGACTTTGATGCGATCCTGTCCGACGATGGATTCCACGGCGCGGTTGACGACCTCATCCACGTCCAGGAACGAGAAGCCCGCGACTTCCTCGACGGGCGTCGCGCCCGTAATCCGTTGCGACGCCGTCATACAGCCGCCACAAACCACCAGAGCTGCCAAACCGGCCACCATCATCACTTGCTTCATTTGCTTTCCTTTTCTCAACAACGATTTTCCGTTCGTACGTACTTGTAAAAGGGCGGACGCGCCGCCCGTTCTGACACCGTTTCTAAAAATTTCCATTCCGCCCCTTCCGTACACCGCGACGGATGGGTGGCGCGGTCCGTGCCGGTCTGTGCGGTACAACCGCTTCCGGTGGCGTGTCCACGTGCGGCCGCACGACGGGAGGCGGTGGCGGCGGCGGTTGTGCCCGCGCCGCATGGACGACGCGCCACACGGCAATCGCCGCCGTGGCGATGACGACACCAATCAAAAGATTCACGAGCAACCGTCCCCAGAACGGCCACGCGGCAAAACCTTTTCGCGCGGGCAAGGCGGCGTATCCCTCGCCCGCGTAGTCCACGAGATCTTGCAGAATCGTCCCCGCCTCCAACGCAAAACATTCGAGGTAGGCGTAGGGCATCCGTCCATAGCCGCGACGTCCCCACCCTTCGCCCAGACTGTTCCGAACGATGAACCAACCGCCGCCCGGCGCCGCCGCGTCGTCCTCATACCCGACGACGAGCAACCCGTGTACGCCCTTCCGCGCCGGCACCGACACACGCCGCCCGTCCACGTCCAACCGGCTTTCGGGAATCGTAAACGTCGCGCCGTCGCATCCATCGAAGAAACTCGCCGTCACAACGACGGGCATCGGCCGTCGACCGTTCGCGCCGGCCAAAACCCCGCGAATCGCCGTCACGTTGTTGGGCGTCGCCAAGCAGTACAAGCCCGATACAACGCGGCGCTTTCGTGCATCCTCGCGCGCGCCCACCGGAAACGCGACGCTCTCCCCTTCCCCGAACACCGGCGTCGCACGTACGGCGGGCGACGGCCAGAACGAATAACGACACACGCCCTGCTCTTCCGCGACCTTGAAACACGTGCGCAGCAGACTGCCCGCGTCGATGTCGAACCGCGCACGGACGCTCGCGCAAAAGTTTTCCAGATAGGGTCGCACGGCGGGCGACGCCATGCCGCCGTTGGCGTCGGCCAACATCCGCAACTGCAGCAGACGCGACCGATAAAGCGTTTCAAACGGCGGATCGAGCGGTTCACCCGCCCGCAACCGCGCCAGATTACGCTCCACCCCGGCCTTTTCAACCTCCTTCGTGGCCGCGTAGAGAAACTGTACGCTCAAACGGACTTTGCAGTCGCCGTAGTACTCCAACAAAGCCGTCACGGCGTTCGACACGCACGACCCCTGCAACCCCTGGTCGTAGACGGGCGGCATCCTGTCCACAAGGGAGACTTTGCGCGGCAAGCCATCCGTCCGGGCGGGCGCGGGACACCGCCCCGCCTGCAACGCGGCCAGGTAGTCCGCCTGGGACGGCGGGAATCTGTACTCCCCCGTCGACACGCGCCGCTACCAAATCCGCCGCACGGGTACGCCC
>CAYZYQ010000017.1:18626-33605 GCA_964482645.1 uncultured Lentisphaeraceae bacterium
ACGGCGTCCAGCCCCGTATACTCGCGGAAGCCGCGCGTCGTGATTTCATAACCGCACGGACAATTCGGGTTGTCGCTCTTCACGGGATCCATGCCGAGGACGACGCACTGGGCGCCGAACGCCTTCGCGCCGTCGCGGATGATTTCAGGATGCCGGACGGCGAGCGAGTTCACGCTGACTTTCTCCGCGCCCGCGAGAATCACGCGCTCCATGTCCGCTACACACGAAATGCCGCCGCCCACGGCGAACGGGATGCGAATCGCCTTCGCCACGGCCGACACCATGCCGATGTCGATCGGCCGCCGTTCGGCCGAAGCCGTGATGTCGTAAAAGACGAGTTCGTCTGCACCGCCGTCCGAATACGCCAGCGCCATCTCCACGGGGTCACCGAGGTCGATGTTGTTCTTGAATTTCACGCCCTTCGTCACGCGCCCCGCGCGGACGTCCAGACACGGAATGATTCGCTTGGTCAACATGGCAGAAAATACATCCGATCAGGGATTCCAGGAAAGAAAGTTGGCGAGAAGGCGCAAACCGATACGGCCCGACTTCTCCGGGTGGAACTGCGTGGCGAAAACGTTGTCCCGCTTGACGGCCGCCGTGAACGTCGCATCCGCGTAGTCGGACGTTCCCGCCGACAACGGGCTAGATTCCGCGTAGTAGGAGTGGACGAAATAGAACTCGGATTCGTCCGGCACGTCCCGCCAAAGCGCGTCCGCGCCGGCGGCGGGAATCTGCTTCACCTGATTCCAGCCGATTTCCGGCACTTTCACGCGCACGTCGGCAGGGCGGAACTTGCGTACGCGGCCGGGCAGGACGTTCAGCATGTCCACGCCGCCATCTTCCTCGCTGTGCGCAAAAAGAATCTGCATCCCGACGCAAATGCCCAGGAACGGACGACCGGACGCCGCGACATCCTTGACGGCCTCGTCCAGCCCCGTCGCTTTCAGCGTGGCCATGGCGGAGGCGGCCGCGCCCACGCCGGGGAAAACAAGCCGGTCGGCGGCACGGACGACCTTGGGGTCTGTGGCAACCACGGCGTCGACGCCCAGCGCGGCCAGCGCAAGTTTGACGCTCGTCAAATTGCCCGCATGATAGTCGACAATCACTACACGTTGTGTGTTCATAGGTGGACTATTATACCAAACTCACGTGCGTTCCACTTACGAATCGTGGAAGACAAGCCCCTTCTCCGTCACGATACGCGCGGCCGTCGGGTACGCGAAGCACGGCGCCGTCGTGAGGATGTCCACGAATTTCTGCGCCTCATACCGCGCCATGGGCAAATCGTGCAGCAGGTAGTTGCCACAATTCACCGGCTGGGCGCCCGGCACGGGACCGTCGTAGGTCGCCAGATGCGTAAACGCACGGACGAGCAACGGGCAAATCTCCTGCGGCGTCGGCCGGCCTTTGACGATGAGGTAGTTGCCCGTCAAGCAACCCATCGGCCCCCAGTAGACGATGCGGTCCTTCCACTCCGCATCACTGCGCAGAAACGTGGCGATCACGTGTTCAATCGTGTGGAGGGCGTTCGGATGGATGGCCGGCTCGACGTTCGGACGCTTCATGCGCACGTCAAACGTCGTCGCGTAATCACCGCCTATTTCATCCGTGCGCGACACGTAGATGCCCGGCACGATGCGTGTATGGTCAACCTGGAAACTGGGAATCAAGTCCATTGTCAAATCCTTCTTCTTGTTTTTTTCGGAGACGCGCACGCCCGCCCTCAGTCATGGGCGAGGAGCGCCGTCAACACGCGCGGCGTCTCGTCGGCCAATGCGTCAAGCGCCTGCGCAAGATGCGCGAGATACTGTTCCACGGTTGAACCGGATCCGTGGACGTCCGACACCGTTTTGTACGACACGCAGGGCACGCCCGCGCGAGCTGCCACGTGGGCGATCGCCGCGCCCTCCATGTCGCGTAACGTGGCGTGAACGTCGTCCACGAGGAAACGGTGGTCGATTTCGCTTTCGTTGAAGCGATCGCCCGTTCCCAACACGGCATCCGACAAATCGCCGACCGTCAGCAACGGCAATTCGCGTGTCTGATATTCGTTCAACGTACCGACTTGCGTCCCGTTGATCGCGGCGAGATCGAAATCGTACTGCACAGCAGCGCGAACGCGGAAGCGATCGGCCACGCGCATTGTCGGCACAAGACCGCCCGCCACCCCCGCATTCACGAGGACGTCCGCCCCCCGCGCCAACGCCAGTTGGGCGCCGGCCGCCGCGTTCGCCTTGCCCACGCCCGTCACGACCAGCGCCACGGGCGTCTCGTGGAACAGACCAGACACTACGCGCCGGCCGAACACCGTCTCTTCGGACACCTCGCCCGTAAACGCCCGCGCCACGGCGGCGGCCTCGTTGTCCATCGCCACGACGAACATGGGACGTTTGAATCGCAAAACAGTTTCTTGTTGCATCGTCTTTTTCGTTTCCCAAAACGCGGCACCGTACATCAGACGATGCTGCGCCATTCCATGAAGTTCTTGACCGTCTCCGGATCGTTGTGATCGAAAAACACGCTCGTCCGGCGGTCTTCGGCCTTGATCCGCGCCATCTCGTCGTCCGTCAGAACGAAATCGTCAATCTGCAGATTCTCGACCATGCGCTCCCGATGCGTCGACTTGGGGATAATCACGATGTCGCGCTGGTAGAGGAAACGCAACTCGACCTGCGCAACCGTGCGGCCGTGCGCCTGGGCGATTTCCGTCAACACGGGATTCGTGAAGAAATTGTTCCGACCTTCGGCCAGCGGCCCCCAGGACATGAGTTGCGTACCAAATGCGTTCATGTACTCGACGTCCTTCCACCGCTGGTGGAAAATGTGCGTCTCCACCTGATTGACGGCCGGCACGACGTCCACGTTGCTCGCCAGGTCGATGAAATGGTTTGACTGGAAGTTGCTCACGCCGATGGCACGGACTTTGCCGGCCTTGTACGCTTCCTCAAGAGCCCGGTAAGCGCCATAATAATCGCAGAACGGCTGATGCAAGAGCATGAGGTCGAGATAGTCAGTCCGCAGTTTGCGCAGACTTTCGTCAATGCTCGCTTTCGCCTTCTCGTAGCCATAACGACTGAGCCAGATTTTCGAGACGAGAAACACATCTTCGCGCGCGACGCCAGACGCCTGGATACCCGCGCCCACGCCTTCTTCGTTGGAATAGCACTGCGCCGTGTCGATCAGGCGGTAACCGACGTCGAGCGCATCACACACGCATCGCGCCGTGTCCGCCAGTGGAATCTGGTAGACGCCGTAGCCCACGAGCGGCATTTCGACGCCATTGTTCAGTCTGACCTTTTTCATCGTTTTCTCCTTGCGTTCGTTTCGGACGATTCTAGCACAATCGCCCAGACGCGACAACCCGCCCTTGTTCGCCAAATAAAAGGAGGCCTGTGATTGACAACGTCGTTTTTGACGAAGGAGCCATAGAAGAGCGGCCTTTGTCGGGTGCAGACGATCAAGGGCACGACGACGGCATTCGGGGACGATTTGAATTGCGCTTCATGCATGAAAATGAGATAATGGCTCTCACAACGAAAAGCAGAAAGCGATTGGATTCGACATGGCCAAATTCCGTCTCCGTGGGCGGCGGCGCAAGAACCGCACGCCGCGACCCGACCAGATTCCGCTCCGTGCGATGGTACCGAACCTCATCACGTGCATGGCGGCCTGTGGCGGTATCACCGCCATTGCGCTGTGTGCTACGAACTACGCCAAAACAATCGCCGGCCAACCCGTTACGAACCGCGACTGGGTGTTGGGTCTCGTCGCCCTGCTTGTAGCCTGCCTGTGTGATGCATTCGACGGCCGCATGGCGCGTCTGCTGAAATGCAGTTCCAAACTCGGCGCGGAACTCGATTCTCTGGCGGACTTCGTCAACTTCGGCGTCGCCCCGGCAATGTTCATGTACTTCTGGATTCAAAGCGGCCATCCCGAAATGTCGCTGGGACAAAAACAAATCTTGCTCGCGTTCGCCCTCTTCTACGCGATGTGCGATGCGTTCCGTCTCGCCCGCTTCAACACGATGCTTGAACAACCCACGCTGCCATATTGGAAACACTTCTTCCTCGGCGTCCCCGCGCCCGGCGGCTGCTGGATGGTTCTCACGCCCATTCTGCTGGCGCTCAACGTCGCGCCCCTCGCGCCGACGTTGCAACATCCCGTCTTCGCGATGTTCATGCTCTTCCTCGTCGGTGCGCTCATGGCCTCGCGCCTCCCCACCATCTCGTTCAAGAGCATTCGCTTCACGCGGAAATACCTGCTGCCCACGATGACGGGCTTGATCCTGCTCGTGGCGTTCCTCTTCACCCACTTCTGGTTGACCCTCGGCGTCATTGGCGCCGGCTACATCTTCACCGTGCCGATCGTCGGGCTGATCTTCCTCAACGTCCGCAACCGTTATCTGCGCGAACAAGGCATGACGACGGCGGACGCGGCCTCGTAAGGAACGCTTCGTGCCCACGACGTCCTGCGCCCTCTGTCCCCACGTCTGCAAAGCCGACCGCGCCCATGGCGCGGTTGGTTTCTGTCAGGCCGGCCTCCTGCCCCGCGTCTTCCGCTGGGGGCCCCACTTCGGCGAAGAGCCGCCCATCTGCGGGCCGCATGGTTCGGGCGCGGTCTTCTTTTCGCGTTGCACGATGAAGTGCCTCTACTGCCAGAATTCGCCGTGGAGCTGGAACGGCGAAGGACGCGACCTCGCCGTTTCCGAACTGACGGACATCTTTCGCACGCTCGCCGTCAAACACGCCTGCGAAAACTGGAATCTCGTGTCCCCCACGCCTTATCTGCCGCAGATCCGCGCCGCCGTCGCGCCGTTGCGCCGCGAAGGCATCCGTCTGCCGTTCGTCTACAATTCAAGCGGCTACGAGCGCGTGACAACGCTCGCGGAGTACCGCGACCTCTGCGACATCGCGCTCGTCGATCTGCGCTACGCCTCGGACGCCACGGCGCGGGCCGCGTCGGCCGCGCCCGGCTACGTGGCCGCCAGCCGCGCCGCCGTCAAGCATATGTGGAACACGCTCGGCCCGCTCGATTCGGACGCCCCCGGCGCGGCCACGCGCGGCGTGATCGTCCGTCTGCTCGTCCTGCCCGGCCATGCCGACGAAGCCATCGAAAACCTCGCCTGGCTGGCCGCCGAATGTTCGCCGCGCGTGCACATCTCCGTGATGAGCCAGTACGCGCCCGCGTTCAAGGCGCAAACGACGCCGCCCTTCAATCGCGTCGTGACGGCGGAGGAATACGAATCCGTGACCGAGGCGGCGGCCGATTTCGGTTTCGAGAACGGCTGGATCCAAGGCTTCGGCAGTCGCGACGCCACGTCCGATCTCGTCGGCGAGAACATGACCTCCGGCGAGGGCACGGTCGGAGACGCTGCCCACATCTGTCACGCGGATTCGTAAGGGCGGACGCGCAGACGGACGCCAAGGCGGTCGCAAATCGCCTGGCAGCGTAGCTGCTTCGCGCGCGACGTCACGGGTTCGCCCACAACCGTCATCACGACATTCGGCACGTACCGCGCCGCCTGTTCGGCAAACGCCAGCAGCGCCGGATAGGCGGCCGCGCCGAACTTCGGCCGGCACACGTCCAAATACTCCTGCGGATCGTCCGTGTTGAGACTGATGGACAACGTATCGACCACGCCCGCAAAACGCGCGGCCGTCGGTTCTCCCGCAATCAAGTCCGCCAGCCCGTTCGTATTCACACGCACGGAAACGCCCGGCGCCTTCTCTTTCAAAAACTTCGCCGACGCCAACAGCACGTCGAGACGTTCCGTCGGTTCGCCATAACCACAGTAGACGACTTCGCGGAATCGTGTGTAGTCCCACGCAAGGAGCGATTGCTCGACTTCCTCCAACGTCGGTTCACGCGCCAGCCACAGCGGCGCAGATCCAAATACGCCCGGCGCATGGTTTCGCAAACAGAACGTGCACGCGCACGGACAGCGGTTGGTCAGATTCACGTAGACGGCATCTTTGACTTGATAGGTAATCGTCATGTCCCGTTTCATTTCATCAACTCCGAAAGCACTTCCTCAATGGCCAGCCCGTCATGCGGCGGAATGCCCAGTTCAACCGTCCGCGCCACGGCCGCCGATACGAATCGTCCGGCGCGACGCACCGATTCCGCGAACGGCACGCCGTTCACCACATCGCCGAGCAGCACGGATGAAAACACGTCACCCGTGCCGCTGCGGTCGCCGCCGATTTTCTTCTCCGCATAAACATGAATACGACTTGTCGCGCCCTTTTCATAGACGTAGTTCACCAGATGTCCACCCCGCACGATGCCGGACACCACAATCCGCGTGGCGCGATCCGCCAACGACGCGCACAGCGATTCCAGTTCGGCGTCGCCGATTTCCGGATCGTACGGCCGGTCGGCCAAAACACAGGCTTCCGTCAGATTCGGCGTGAGAATGTCCGCCTCGGCAAGAAAGCGCCGCATAGATTCCGCAAGCGTCCGGTCGTAGGTGGCGTAGAGCCGGCCATAGTCGCCCATGACGGGATCGACGAGAACAACAGTGTCCGGCCGCCGGAACGCCGCAAGAAACCTCAACACGAAATCAATCTGGCGCGTCGATCCCAGAAAGCCCGTTGCAATGGCGTTGAACCGCAGGTCGAGCTTCCGCCACTCGTCGATGTAGGCGTCCATGTGATCCGTGTAGTCCGTCCAGGCATAGGATGGAAAACCCGTGTGGTTGGTGAAGATGGCCGTCGGCACGGGACAGCACTGGACTTTCAAGGCCGACAGAATCGGCAACGTCACGGCGAGCGAACACCGCCCGAAGCTCGTGAAGTCGTTGACGACCGCCGCCTTGCGCTGTCTGTTGTGGTCTTCCATGTCACGCCTCTTCAAAGAACGTCCGCGCCCGCGCCAGCGTTTCGTCCAACGTGGGCACAACGTGGACGGCCACCGCAATCGACCGCTTGAAGAGCATCCCGTAGTTCTTCGTGGCGATGCGTGGATCGGCCACAACCACAACGCCGCGATCCGTCTTCGTCCGCACGAGCCGGCCAAATCCCTGCCGGAACCGGATAATCGCCTCCGGCAACATGTAGTCGCGAAATTGCGAACCGCCCGTTTCCTCGATTTTCTCGCATCGGGCCTCGACAATCGGCTCACCCACCTGCGGGAACGGCAGACGCGCCAGTACGACACAACTTAGCGCCGCCCCCGGCACGTCGACCCCTTCCCAGAAACTCTGCGCCCCGAAGAGAACGACGGGTTGCTTCCCCGCGTCTTTGAGCGTCTGCGTCATCGCCTCGCGGGACACACCATCGCCCTGCACAAGCAAGTGGATGCCCTGCGCCTCGAACGCCGGACGCACACGCCCCGCCACGTCGCGCATCATGTCGTAGGCCGTGAACAGCACGAGGCCGCGTCCATGCGACGCGGTGAACAGGTCGACCAGAAACGGCCCCAGCGCGTCAACGTAACTCGCCTTCTGCGCCGACGGATCGGGCAGACACGATGGCGCCAGCACACACGCCTGGCGGAAGTAGTCGAACGGCGACGCCGCCAACAACATGGAGACGCGATTCTCGTCAATCTGCGCCACGCCGAGTTTCCGCGCCATGTAGTTGAATTTGTCGCCCGTGCGCAACGTAGCCGAACAGAGAACGACGGAATCCTTGGCGTCGTAGAAATAACGTTTCATCTGATCGGCCACGGAAAGCGGCGCGGCCACAAGGCGCACATACGGCGGCTGTTTCACGGACGATTTGCCGGGGCACTTTTCAATCCAGTAGACGTGCGACGGATCCGACCCGGACAACACAAACTTGGTTTCCTGAATGAATGCCTTGAAATCATCCGACAGCGTCTGGCTCTGCATGACGAGATCGCCGAAAAGCGGCAGTTCATCCGATGCCAACTGCGACAACGCATTCGCCATGCGTCCCAGCGTCACCTGCAACCGTGCCAATGCGTCCTCGAACACACGCGCCGCCCGCCACAGCCGATCCTCCTCCCACGCGCCCGGCAGATAATCCGCGAACAAACCGTTGAGCGCATACTGCCGGTGCGGGGCGCAACGATAACGCAGGATGTCCTGACGCGGCGCGGGACGAAAGAGGCCTTCCATGACATCGGCGAGGTCGTCGTATGTTTTCATGACGAGACGAGCCTGCGTCGTCGCGGCCGTAAGACAGTCGCGAATCGCGGCGGCCTGGTTCACGTCGCGCAACGCCCCCTTCTGCAACTGGCGTTCGACCGAACCAAGAACGCCACGCGTCCGCGCCGTGCCGCGCCGCGACTTCGACACGCGGGACAAGCGTCCCAGCAACTGAAGGAGGACGGGCCGCGACAATTCGCTCGAAAAGAAATCCGTGGCGATGTCTTCGAGGTTGTGCGCCTCGTCGAACACGAGCCGCCCGTAGGCGGGAAGGAGACCGGCGTCCGACGAAATCGCCTCAGCCAAAACGAGCGCGTGGTTCGCCACCACCACGTGTGCGTGAAGCGCCTTGTCCCTGGCTTTCCGCACAAAACACTTTCCCTGATAGGGACACGTCCGTCCCTGACAGTCCTCGCCCGGACAGGACACATGCATCCGCAGCGTCCCCGCGTCCACCGTATCGAGATCGCCGTCGGATGTCGTGCGCAACCAATCCACGAGACGCACGAGGTCAACCTTCTCCTGTTCGGTCAACGCGAAATAGCCGTTCTGCATGAAGTCGCCAAGTGCGCGTAGACAGAGGTAGTTCGTCCGCCCTTTCAGAACGGCGGCGCGAAACTTGGACGCATCCGCGCCCAGAACTGTCGCGGCGCGGGGCAGATCGCGACCGACGAGCTGACTTTGAAGATTCCGCGTGGCCGTGGAAAGGACGACGGGCGTGTCGTTCACGAAACTCCAAAGGACGGACGGCACGAGATAGGCAAGCGATTTGCCAACGCCCGTTCCCGCCTCGACCATCAGATGACGGCGGTCGTTGAACGCACGTGTCACGGCGCGGAGCATATCGATCTGGCCGGGCCGCGGTTCATACCCCTTCATCCGCCCCAACGTTCCACCCGGTTCCAGATGGCGGGCCACAGCGGTGACGTCGAGCGGCGAACAATCCTCGTGCGACGGATTGCCGCACTTCGCGCCGCCAGACGGCAACACGGGAATGAACGCCGCCCAGTCCGGGTCGTCCATGAACAAAGGGAGATCTTCGTCCGTCGTTTTCACGTCTGCCGTCGCCTCTGCGACGCACGTCACTTTTTCTTGCCCATGCCGAAAAGACGCAGCACGGCGCGGAAGTCGGCCGGCAACGGCGCATGGGCGTGAATCTCCGCGCCCTTCTCCGTCGGGTTGGGCAAAACGAGCGACGAAGCGTGAAGCATGTGGCGCGGGACTGTCATCAGACGGGGATCACGTGCGCTTTTCAGACCGAACATCCGATCGCCGACGATGGGGAAACGGATGCCGGACAAGTGGCGGCGAATCTGGTTCGTCCGCCCCGTCTCGATGCGAACGCGCAAAAAGGAGGCGTCGGGCGACGCGGCCTCGCGCGTGACGTACGAAGCGGCCGGCTGGTCGTCAAGCGGATCCCGGATGATCTCGTGCGGATGCGGAAACGTTCCCGCGACGATGGCGTGATAGATTTTCGCCACGCGGCGCGTCTTGAACACCTCCACGGCGGCCAGATAGGCGGCGTAGTTTTTGGCGAACAAAAGGCAGCCCGTCGTATCGCGGTCGAGCCGGTGCACAGCCTGCAACGTCGGCTCGTTCTGCTGGACGCGGAGAATCGCCTCGACGCTATGCGGATCGTCGTTCGCCAACAGACCGCTCGGCTTGTCCGCCACGAGAAAATCTTTCGTCTCCAACAACACACGGACGTGCGAGCGCTCGGCCGGAGCGATTTCATGCCGGACGCTACCCGCCTGACGGCGGGCGGCCTGGACGACGGCCGACGGGATTTCAATCACGTCGCCCGAACGCAGCGTGTGGTGCGCAATCCAGACACACCGACGGTTCACCCACACGCTTCGTCCGTCAATGACGGCCTTGGCGGCACGGCGCGAAAGCCCCAGCCAGCCGGACAGCACGTCCTGCAACGGCTTGCCCACATCCGTCCGCATGACAAGGCGGCGTTCGACGTTCGAGGCGAACTTCGGCGCACGTGGTCCCGGTGCCGGGCGCGGCCGGCCGAACGGCGCGGCTTTCGCCGGATGCGGCGCCCGTTTGTCGTTCGAGGAAGGACGCCGAGGCGCCCCGCGAAAAGAAGAAGAACGATTCATGTTCATACCCGAATGATGGAGCCGACGACGCCGACTGTTTTCTTGCCGTGGATGTCCGGCCCCAGCTGGATTTCCACGTCGCCCGCCGCGCCATCCTCCGCCTCTGCGGTGATACGCGCGGCCGTCTTCGTCCCCGCAAGAGCCTGTTTGAAAAGTTCCGCCGTCTGCGCGTCGTCCATCACCTCGGCAAACGTGCGCTTCAAGGCCGCGTCTTCATCCGCGTAGCCGAAAAGTTCGAGGAACGCCGCGTTGACCCATGTGAACGCTCCATCCGGCGCACAGGCGAAGAGCGCGGCCTGCGAAACCGCACAGGCATTTCGTTCCGTACGAAACGCCGCAAGCTGGCGGCGGCGGCGCTCGGTGTTGCGGATGGTGAACACGAGGTCGCCCGGATCCATCAGGTCGACGAGCGAGACGGTCACTTCGGCCGAAAACGTCGTCCCGTCCTTGCGCAGACAGTTCGCGTCCAGCATCATGTGCCGCGCCTGGGCGAGACCCAGACGAATGCGCTGGACGATTTCGGGCGTGACGCCGGGGATGAAACGCCCCACGGGACTGTCCATCACTTCGTCCGATTCGTACAGCAGAAATTCACGCGCGCGCGGGTTGATGGTCAGGACGTGTCCGCTCGGATCCGTAATCAGCACGGCGTCATACATTCCCAGCAACAGTTGGCGGAAAAGCGAGCGGTGGTCTTTCATCGTCGTGTTCAACATGGTGCATCCCCTTTCATGTCGTCTCGCGCGCGGCCAGTTGTAAAAGTTCGCGGGCGTGCTGCCCCACGACGGACGTGAGCGCGGAACCGCCGAGCATCCGCGCAATTTCCTCCGCGCGCGCCGCGCCTTCCAGCACCCGCACGGTGGAGCGCGTCCGCCCGCCGGACACACTCTTCGACACCATCAGATGACAATCGCCGTAGACCGCGCTCTGCGGCAAATGAGTAATGGCGACAACCTGATGATGTTTCGCCACGGCACGGAGTTTTTCACCGACCGCACGTCCCACCTCGCCACCGATATTGGAATCGATTTCGTCGAACACCAACACGGGAATCGCATCATGTTCGGCCAGCACGGCCTTAGCAGCCAACATCACGCGGGCGATTTCACCCGTCGAAGCAATGTCGCGCAACGGCCGCGCCGGCTCGCCGGGGTTCGGCGCAAAACGAAACGCCACGGCATCGCACCCCGACGCATCGGGTTCGCGGGTGGCCAACGCCACACCGAATCCGGCCTTGAGAAAGCCCAGCCCGTGAAGTTCCTTCGTGACGGCCTTCGCCAGTTTGTCCGCCGCCTTTTTGCGGACGGACGACAGACGCGCCCCCGCTTCCGCCACAGCTACGCGAGCCGCATCGATTTCGCCGTCCAAACTCCGCAACCGCTCCTCGCGGTGTTCCAAATCGTCGAGCCGCGCCGCCCGCGCGTCACGCAACGCCAAGAGCGCCGCCACGTCGGGCCGGTTGTACTTGCGCTTGAGGCGCTGAACGAGCGAGAGACGGTCGTCCAGTTCCTGCAACGCCTCGGGATCGGCTTCAATGCGCGACGCCGCTTCCGCAATCGTCCGCGACAGTTCCTGAACCTGAACCGTCAAGCTTTCAATCTGCTCCTGCCAGTCGCCCGCCGCCTCGTGGTACTTGGCCATCTCGCGGACACGACCGCCCGCCGCGATCAAAGCCGATGCGGCGGAATCGTCCGCGTCCGACAACGCCGCCGCCGCCGCATCCGCGCAAACGAGAATGTCCGCCGCGTGGGCCGCCGCCGCATGGCGGGCCGGCAACTCGGTCTCATCCTCCGGCACAAGGTGCGCGGCGTCGAGTTCGTCCACGGAATAGCGCAGACGCTCCGCTTCCTCGGCTACGCCGTCCGAATCACCTTGCAGACGATCACGTTCGGCCTTCAACTGCTCGTAGCGCGTCCACGCCGCCGCATAGGCCGCCCCGTCCACTCGCCCGTAGGAATCGAGCAGACGACGTTGGAACGCTTCATCCAAAAGCGACTGGTGGTCGTTCGGGCCGTGGACGTCCACAAGCGATTTGCCCAGCGTCCGCAACGTTTGAACCGTCGCGGGGGCGTCGTTCACATGGACGCGCCCGCCACCACTGGCGGAAATCGTGCGCCGGACGACCAACGCGCCGTCTTCGCAAGGCGGAAGCCCAACATCGTCCAACAACCGCGCCACCGCATCGGCGGCCGCCCCGGACGCCAATTGGAACTCCGCCTCAATGCGGGCTTCCTTCGCGCCGTCGCGGACGGCCGACGCATCGGCACGTGCACCCAAAACGAGTTCAAGAGCGCCCATGAGGACGCTCTTGCCCGCACCCGTCTCGCCCGTGACGACGGTCAGCCCTTCGCCGAATGTGGCTTCGGCAGATTCGACGATGGCCAGATTCTTGACTGTCAGCCGCTTTAACAACAGACGTCCCTACTTCTTCGCCTCGGCCGGCTTCGCCGGTTCGGCTTTTTTCGCGTCGGCCGCCGGTTTCGCCACAGGCGCGGCTGTCGCCGGCTTCGCGGATTCGGCCTTCTTCGCGTCGGCCGGTTTATCCGTCGGCTTGGCCTCAGCCGGCTTCTTCACTTCAGCATCTTTCTTCGCCTCGACCGCTTTCTGGGCGGCGGCCTCGATCGTCGCGGCCGTCGCGGCGGGCAGGAACGCACGGGCGGCGACGCGCGTGGGATCGTACCGTTTGACGGAATCAATCATGCGATCGATACGAGCCGTCGCGATGTCGTTCGTGGACGCGGCTTTGAGCGCATCGAGTTCTTTCAGCGCGCCCGCCTTGTCGCCCGCCAAAGCCTTACACCGGCTTGCACCGAGCTGAGCCGTCAGCAGAAGATAGGAATCCTTGTTCACGCCGTCGGCCGCGAAATCGGCAAAGGCCTTCTGGGCGTCCGCATAGTTCGCCAGACCCTCCAACGCATAGGCGCGGCCGATACGCGGCACCGCCGCGAACGGATCGTCCTTCGCCGTCTTCGCCACGAGCGTGTCGTAAAGGTCGAGCGCGTCCTGATAGCGTTCGGCATCAAAATAGGATTTCGCGAGACGGAGCCTCAGACTGTCGCCGACCTTGGTGGAACCGTAGTCGGACACGGCCGCTTCGAGTTCATCGGTCGTGAACGCATTGACGAGCGCCTGGTTCGCATGGGCATTGCGCGTCTGGAGCCAATTGCGGCCGGCGTAGAAACCACCCACCGCCAACGCCACAACCGCCAGCGTGACGAGCGTCGAACGCCCTTCTTTCACCCACCAGTCCCACACGGGCAGCAATTCGGGCGCCGCTTTCACGAAAGCCGGCACCGGCGCTTCAGTCTTCGCAGTCTTCTTCTGTTCGCTCATTTTTCTCACCTTGTTCGTTGAAAACTTTGCGGGACACCGCATCCCACTGATCAATGGTTTTTCCATCGCGCCCCTCGGCACGGGCGACGATACGATTGTAGTCAAGCGCGTCGGCAAACCGCGCCCAGTCCAAACGCGGCGCGGACTCCTCGCCGCGACGGCCGAACCGCCGCCGCCGTGGACGCTCCACGAGACTGAGGATAAACGTCCGAACTTTCTTCGCGTCCCCGGGCTTCGCCAGAATGCGCCGGGTCGACTGCAACAGGCGTTGCGCGGGCGTCGTGACCGCATGGCGCGGCATGTTCAGCGCACGTGCCATCAATTCCAGCGGCGACGTGGCGACCGCCGCCTTCTTCGCCGGCCGCGCCTCCGCCGCGCGCGTCATCGCCGTCAACAATACCGCCGCCCGCACGGCATTCGAAACATCGCCACCGGCGGCGACTTTCGCCCGTTCATGGACATCCAACGCGGCCAGGTACTTCCACGTGGCCGAATTTGCTCCGCCGTCCGCAGTGATAAACGCGGCCAGTTCCGGCAGCAAGTCGCCGAGCAGGCCATAGTCGTACATCATGCGGAAGGCCTTTTCCGATTCGCCATAAGAGAAGAGACGGAACACCTCTTCGCAGAGACGCGGTACGGCCGCCGTGGAGATAAAGGCATGGAGCTTGCGAATCGCCTTGTCTGTCTTCGGCTCAATCGTGAAATCCAGCCGCGCGGCGAACTTGATCGCGCGCATCATGCGCACGGGATCCTCACGGAAGCGAATCATCGGATCGCCGATCGAACGGATGACCCGCGCGTTCAAATCTTCCATGCCGCCCACCCAGTCGATGACCGGATAGCCGTCGCGCGGATCGCCCTCGCCCCGGTCGGGACTGTAGAACAGGCCGTTCACCGTGAAGTCGCGCCGGAAAGCATCCGTTTCGGGCGTTCCGTACGTGTCGTCCTTGAACGGTCCCTCGGCGGCGTGTTCCTTGATTTCGGCGGCCGTCTGTGAATTCTGGCGAAACGTGGCCGTTTCAATCAGCGTATCCCCACCCCGCCGCACGAGCGCGAGCGGGAAACGCCGCCCGACGAGGATGCAACGATAACCGCATCGCCCCAACCGCTGACGAACGACCTTCTGGACTTGCGCCGGCGTGGCGCTCGTTCCAACGTCGAAATCCTTTGGATTCCGCTTCAACAGCAGGTCACGCACGCCGCCGCCAACGAGGTAGGCCGTATAACCCGCCTCCGTCAGGGCGTTGATAACATCAAGGGCGGCCCGATCGATATTCTCGCGGGAAATACAATGCATCGCCCGTGTGTAAATCACGGCCTTGCGTTTTTTCTTTCGTCTTGAAAGGAATCCGAACATGAATTTTGGATAGTATGCCAAAAATACGGCGTTCAGTCAATAGGGATAAACGACACGCGCCGCGT
>CAYZYQ010000018.1:0-27313 GCA_964482645.1 uncultured Lentisphaeraceae bacterium
CGGCATCGGGATTTGCGGTCGGCGCATTGCCTGTCGGAAGCATTTTTGATACAATCAAACCCCTCTATTAGGAGAAAGGAAGTATCGCATTGTTCGCGTTGTTTTATCTCCGAATGGAAGATTCGAACTATGTTGAAACGCGGAGACATCCTAACCTACATTTCCCTCTTCAGTTCCGCCGGCGTTGGTTGCCATGGGTTCAAAATGGAGGGCTTCGAGTGCATTGCCACGAACGAGATCGTCGCGCGCCGTCTTGACGTTCAGAGAGCCAATGGCAAATGCCGTTTTGATACGGGGTATGTTGTGGGTGACATATCCACGGAAGAAGTCAAGGCACGGATTTATGCGGAGGTTGACAGGTGGTCGAAACTGGGTAACGATCGTGTCGACGTCCTCATGGCGACTCCGCCCTGCCAAGGGATTAGTGTGATCAATCACAAGAAAAACCCTGGTGAGATAAAACGAAACAGCCTTGTCATTGAGTCTGCTGAGATTATCAAGCGGATACGCCCGCGCGTGTTCATTTTTGAGAATGTCCAGGCCTTTCAGAAAACCCTTTGCGAAACGCGCGAGGGTGAAACGATGCCCATCGGGCAGTTCATCCAGCGATGCCTTGGCGGAGACTATGTAATTTCTGCTCGCGTTTTGAATTTCATGAATTACGGGGCGAACTCGTCACGGACGCGAACGCTTGTCATCGGGATTGACAAGGACTATCGCAATCAGTTCGTGCCCTACGACCTTTTCCCCACGTTTCGTCATGCGCCGACCTTGCGTGATGTGATTGGCGACTTTGAGCCGCTTGAATGGGGTCAGATTTCGGGCAACGACTTTTATCATGCCTTTAGAACCTACTCCGCGCATATGCGTCCATGGATTCACGATTTGCGTGAGGGTGAATCGGCTTTCGACAACGCTGATCCAGAACGACGCCCGCATCGAATAGTTGATGGCGAACGTGTAGAAAACATCAAGAAGAACCGAGACAAGTATACTCGGCAGAAATGGGATCGGTTCGTTCAGTGCGTCCATACGCGGAATGACCAGCTTGCGGCGCAAAACACGCTGCATCCCGTTGAGGATCGTGTTTTCAGCATTCGTGAACTAATGCGGATGATGACAGTCCCCCATGATTTCCGATGGGTGCCGATGGATTTGCGTGAATTGAACGCCCTGCCGCTTGAAGAGAAACGGCGTGTCTACAAGGCGCACGAGACGAACATCCGCCAGTGCCTTGGCGAGGCTGTACCGACTGAAATTGTCAGGCAGATTGCCGTCGGGATCAAGCATCGGCTTCACAACAGGAAGCAGTCGCCCGCGCAGTTGAACAGAATCATCGAAGAACGCCAGTTGGCCGATGCCGCCAAGCTTGCCGCGTTTGTCGCGGACAATCCGCTTGACCTGTCGATTTCGGCGTTGATGCGAATCGCGGAACTTTGCAACGCAAAGCGCGAAGAAAACGAGGCGTTCTATACCAACAAGTTCATCGTCAACGACATCATGAACTGTCTGCCGGAGTTCGGGAAGCCAAGTCTTCGCATCCTTGAGCCGTCTGTCGGCGTCGGAAATTTTCTGCCGTTTCTGTTCAAGAGATATTCGTCCGTTCCCCATGTCGAGTTGGATGTTCTCGACATAGACGAAGCGAGCATCGGCATTCTCCGTCTGCTGCTTGCCAAGATGGAGATTCCCGCCAATTTCAGCGTCAACGTCATATGTGACGATTTCCTCACACGTGAATTCGATTGCAAGTACGATCTCGTTGTCGGCAACCCGCCATTCTCAAAATTGCGTGGCGATGTGACGCGGTATGAAGAGGTCTTGGCCCGCAATTTCAATCGCGATACACGAGACATCGCCGAATTGTTTCTTGAAAAAAGCATGGCGATAGGTGGATGTGTCGCCCTCGTCTTGAACAAGACGTTGTTGACCACGGACGAATATGCGGCGACGCGGGAGTTTTTGCGGCGCAATCGGATTGCGGCGATTCTTGATTTTGGCCGATACGGATTCTCGGGCGTGTCCATCGAAACAATGTGCCTGCTGGTCGAACCAAAGAAAGCACCTGGCGAAACGCTGGTCTACAACATGAAGTACAATCGTCTTAATCGCGTAGACCAGCATCATATTACAGATCGCCGATTCCCGTACTTCATCATCTACCGTGACAGGGTGTTTGACGAAGTGGCGAACAAGTTGCGCTTCGGAATCTTCAATGTCGTTCGCGATAGGCAGATTACGAAGAGGCAGCTTGTTTCGATGCCGGGCAAGGATAGAATTCGGGTTATCAAGGCACGCAACATTTCCGATGACGGCAGTGTGACGGACATCGCCGGATATGATATGTTCATGGATGTGGAATGCGCAAAGAAATGTGCAATCTACAAGTATGTCGGCGACAGCTCGGTCTATCTCTCGCCGAACATGACATACAATCCGCGGGTGATCCGAAATGACGGGCACTGGATTCCAGATGGTTCTGTGGCCGTTCTTGTACCAATTGACGGGGAAAGATTGACGGCGCGGCAGATGGCGTACTTTGCGACCGACGAGTTTCGTCGTTTCTATGCCGTCGCCCGCAATCTCTCAACGCAGTCCATCAACATCGACAAGACCAGCGTGTTCTTCTTTGGAGCATTGAACGATGACTGAGAACCTTCTAAGGCAATTCCTTGACGGCCATTCCTATGACATCCGCCAGACGGGAAACGGCAGATGGATAGATCAGAAGTGTACGCCGGACGAGGTCAGTTTTGTTTCCGAATGTGTTCTTGAATACGTACGCGAATCCGGGAAGAGTGTTTTTCAGTCTCCTGACGTGTGGAAAAGTGATTTCGCCGTCGCCAAAGTTCAGCAGTTCTTCGGAAAACCAGATCCGCTTGTTCGTTCCGCACTTGACGAGTACAACAAGTTCTTTAGGCAGCCTTTGAAAATGCTTGCGGCGGCAGGCGTTCTCAAGGAGAACGGCAGATTGAACAACACGATTCAGTTTGAGGTTGTGAATGCCGACGTGTTGGCGTTCCTTGCTCGCAATGATTGGAATGCCTATACGTTTCTTCATCTCTACATCGAAAAGACTCTTCGTGACAGCGGAATATGGGATTTGTTTGCAACGTTTCTAGATCAGCGGACGAAAAAGAACTTCGATGAAATGAAGGACGGCTTCGTCGGGTTCTGTAAAACCTACACGCCTATCCGAACAGCGGTCGAGGCGAATCGTATCTTTGCCAAAGTGCTCAATCCGCTTGCGTGTCGCTACCATACGGTAGGAACTGTCGCCGGACGAATGTCGCCAATGACCATCACGTTCAACCTGTTGAGCTACAACCGCGCGAATTGGCGTGATATGGACAAGCCGAAAGATGTGGCGCGACGTGATTACGGCAAGGCGAATCAGCAATCTTCATCGGCGTACTTCACCGAGAAGGCAATGGATGAAGTCAAGAAGTTCAACAAACAGTTCAACGGGGGGCATTCAGAGGTTCTTGGCAAACATTCTGGCGGAGAGGCGACGCAGATGCACCATATCTTTCCGCGCAGTGAATTCCCGGAAATTGCTGCGTTTGTTGAGAACGTCATTCCGCTGACACCAACGCAACATTTCACTCTGGCGCACCCGAACAACAACACGGCTAGAGTCGACGCGGAATTCCAGTATTGCTGTCTGCTTGCGAAGAATGAGACCGTTCGCAAGAATGTCATGTTGGGTTATGGGACGCCGGGGTTCTATTCCTTCGACAAGTTTGCCTTTGTGCTGGATGTCGGTTTTGGCACAGATCATTTCCGAAACATTCCGCAGAATGACTTTACTTCCGTCAGATGCGGAATCGCCGCGCGGTTTGAATAGCTCTATGTCGAAACATGGGGTCATTGCCGTAACGTCGTTTTCTATCACCCCCGTTGTTCAAGTGAGTGGGCATCGCCGCAACGCCTCGTTCGCGAAGAAAAATTGGGAATCTCTAGGCGGTCGGCCGTTTGACGGCGGTCGGCCGCGTGTGGTAGAATTTGGGTTATGAAAATTCGCAGGATTTCGGGCGGCGTATGCGCCGCGAAAGGCTTTAGGGCCGCGGGCGTGCCCGCGCAGATCAAGTACGAGGGCCGGAACGACGTGGCGCTGATTGTGGCGGACGCGCCGTGCGCCGCCGCCGCGATGTTCACGACGAACGCCGTGGCCGCCGCGCCTGTGGTCTATGACCGCGTGGTTGCGAAGGGTGGTCGCGCCCAGGCCATTCTTGCGAACAGCGGATGCGCGAACGCCTGCACGGGCGAACGTGGTCGCAAGGACGCCGAACTCGCGGCGCTTGCGACGGCGGGTGAACTCGGCATTGATCCGGCGCACGTTTTCGTAGCCTCGACGGGCGTCATCGGGCGGCCGTTGCCGATGGCGCGTCTGCTGGTCGGCATGAAAGCCGCCGCCGCGCAGCTTGCGCGTTCGCCCGAGGCGGGTCTGGCCGCCGAACAGGCCGTGATGACGACGGACACGAAGCCTAAACAGGCCGCCGTGCAGACGACGATCGGCGGGCGGACGGTGACGGTGGGCGGTATGACGAAGGGATCGGGCATGATCGAGCCGAACATGGCCACGATGCTCGGCTTCATCACGACCGATGCGGCGATCACCCCCGCAATGCTGCGCCGCGCCCTGCGGTGCGCCGTGTCTGCAAGTTTCAACCACGTGGTCGTCGATGGTGACGAATCGACGAATGACAGCGTGTTCCTGCTGGCGTCCGGTGCGGCGGGGAATCCGACGATTGACAAGGCGGGTGCGGATTTCGATTGTTTTGTCGAGGCATTGACCGCCGTGGGCGTTTCGCTGGCGCGTCAGATGGCGGCCGACGGCGAGGGCGCAACAAAGTTCGTCGAAGTGCGCGTGAAGAACGCGAAGACGCAGAAGGATGCCGACCGCGCCGCGCGCGCGATTGCGAAAAGCCCGCTCGCGAAGACGTCCTGGTTCGGCAAAGATCCCAACTGGGGGCGTGTACTGGCGGCGGTTGGGTATTCCGGCGCGGCGGTGGACGCCGAGGCGGTCGAGATTTTCTACGGACGGACGTGGGCCTATCGGAAGGGGCAGGTGGCCGACGCCGCGCAGTTGGTGAAACTGGAAAAAGAGATGGCGGGTTCCGAACTCGTCGTCACGGTCGATCTTCATTTGGGCGCGTGTGAATCGACAATCTACACGTGCGACTTCTCGCTCGACTATGTGCACATCAACGCCGACTACACGACCTGACAAGCCGGTCGCTGAACGTCGTCCGTCCGTGTTCAGTGTGACAGCGTTGACGACGTCGATTAAGAAGAATCTGCTGGCGAACAACGAGAAACTTAAAGGCGTCTGGATCGAGGGCGAGATCTCCGGAAACAAGGTCTACGCTTCGGGGCATCGCTACTTCACGTTGAAGGACGACAAGGCGGCGATCAGTTGCGTCCTGTTCGCGTTCCATCTCGATGGTTGTGCGCCGGACTTCAAAGCGAAGTTGGCGCAGGGCGAGGAGGCTGTCAACGGTCTCAAAGTCCAGATCCAGGGAGAGCTCGATCTCAACATGGGGCGCGGCCAGTATGCGTTCAAGGTCGGGCGTCTGCGCCTGTCCGGGTTGGGCGGCAAGATGGCCGAATTCAACGCGCTCAAGGCGAAGATTGAAGCCGAGGGGAGGAACAAGCTCGACCATCCCGAGTTGCGTCGGCCGCTGCCTTTTCTGCCGCATCGCATCGGCATCGTGACGTCGCCGGCGGGCGCCGTGATCCACGATATGTGCGACGTGTTGCTCCGGCGCTTTCCGAATCTCCAGATCCGGCTTTTCCCGGTGAAAGTCCAGGGCGACGGCGCGGCGAAAGCGATTGCGTCGGGCATTGCGTTTTTCCAGCGGACGGATACGGACTGGCAGCCCGACGTGCTGATTGTTGGGCGTGGCGGCGGATCGATGGAGGATTTGTGGCCGTTCAACGAACGTGAAGTCGTCGATGCTGTGGCGCATTCTCGCATCCCTGTCATCTCCGCCGTCGGACATGAATCGGATACGACGTTGTGCGACTACGTGGCGGACTTGCGTGCGGGGACGCCCTCGATCGCCGCCGAACGTGTCGTGCCCGTGAAAGATGCGTTGTCGGCGCAGGTGGACGACAACGCGAACCGGCTTCGCACGGCGTTGCGCCAGAAGGTCGAGGGCTTGATTCAGAATCTCGACTACTTGTCGGAGAAGCTGGCGCGTTCGCCTCTTGAGCGTCTGAACCGTCTGGAGATGCGCCTCAACATGGCCGTTGTCCGGTTGGCGCAGGCGCCGCGCCAGGCGCTCCTTGCGGCGGAGACCCGGTTGAAGGGGCCGGCCGTCAAACTCGAACCGCTCGTCCGCCAGGCCGTTTTGAAAGCCGAGGCGGCCGTGCGCGAACAGACGGTCAAGTTGGAGTTGCTCAATCCCTACGCCGTGCTGGACCGCGGCTATTCGATTACGATGGACGCGGAAGGGCGGGTTGTACGTAAAGCCGCAGACGTCGCGGCAGGCAGCCGACTCGTCACGCGCCTCGCCGACGGCACGGTCGAATCGACGGTCGTCTCTCGGTGAATGCCACGCTCATCGGGGTCTGCCACTCTTTTTGTCTCCGTTTTCGCCGATGAGGTTGGCAACGGCTAAAAGATGGGCAA
Source organism: uncultured Lentisphaeraceae bacterium (assembly GCA_964482645.1). Taxonomy (GTDB): domain Bacteria; phylum Verrucomicrobiota; class Kiritimatiellia; order RFP12; family UBA1067; genus RUG572. Next base: position 6,635 of record CAYZYQ010000018.1, read on the forward strand.
ACTCTAGGAGGTGCAAACTTGTGCCAAGGGCGGTCTTTTGGTATAATCGGCCACTGATTCGGGGACGTTCTGAGCCTCGTTCAAATAAAGAGCAAAAGCATGAGCAAAGAGTACAAAGTCGGTCTGGTTGGCGTGGGCGCCGTGGGCGCCGAGATGATCAAGGTCTTGAAGGACCGCAACTTCCCCTGCGGAAAAGTTCAGGTGTTTGCGTCGCGCGAGCGTGACGAAGTGATTGGCGGCGAGACGTACCATGTCTTGAAGGCCGGTGAAGATTCCTTCAAGGGTCTCGATATCGTCCTCTTCGCGGGCAAGACGGACGTGGCGATTCAGCTCAAGGACGCCGTGGTGAAAGCCGGTGCGAAGATGATCGACAATTCGCGTGCGTTCCGTCAGGATCCCGACGTGCCGCTCGTTGTGCCGCAGGTGAACCCCGAAGACCTCGACTGGAACAAGGGTGTCATCGCCAACCCCAACTGTACGACGGCCATCATGCTCGAAGCCGTGGCACCGCTCCACAAGGCCAAGAAACTCAAACGCCTCATCGCCTCCACCTATCAGGCGGCGTCGGGCGCGGGCGCCCCCGGCCTTGCGGAACTCGAATGCCAGATGAAGGAAATGGTCGCAGGCCAGCCGCTCACGGTCAAGGCGTTTCAGCATCAATTGACCTACAACTTGATTCCGCACATCGACAAGTTTGACGAGACGAACTGGTATACGCTCGAAGAACTCAAGATGCGCAACGAGGCGCGGAAAATGCTTCATGCGCCGGACTTGATGCTTTCCTGCACGTCCGTGCGCGTTCCGATTCCGCGCGCCCACTCCGAATCGCTCAACCTCGAATTCGAGGAGGACATCACGCCCGCCGAGGCGCGGGAGATTCTGTCCAAGGCGGATGGCGTGCGGGTTGTGGACGATCCGTTGAACGGCGGCTATCCGATGCCGTTGGACGCGACGGCGAAGTACGACGTCTTGTGTGGTCGTATTCGCCAGGACATCTCCCGTGCCGACAAGAAGGGGCTTGACATCTTCGTTTCCGGCGATCAGCTGTTGCGGGGCGCGGCCCTCAATGCCGTGGAAATTGCCGAGCACTTGATTTCGCGCGGTCTCGTGTGACACCGCGCCCAACCAAGAGACAACAAAGGAGTATAGACATGAAGAAAGTGTTATTGCTCGCTGCCGCCGTCGCGTTCGTCGTCGGTCAGGCGGAAGCCAAGCACCATCATCACCGGGGTGACGCCATTGCGGGCGGTATCGCCGCCGGCGTGACGGCCGCGCTGTTGGGCGCACCGCCGCCGCCGCCCCCTCCGCCTCCTCCCCCGCCGCCGCAGACGGTCATCGTCCAGCAACCGGTCGTCGCGGCGCCAGTTGTTGCCCAGCCCGTGGTTGCACCGGTTGTGGCTCAGCCGGTTGTCGCGCAGCCGGTTGTGGCTCAGCCCGTCGTCGCGCCGGTCGTGGCGCAGCCGGTTGTCGTGCATCCGGTTCCGCCGCCGCCCCCGCCTCCGCCGCCGCGTCGCCGTCGGCTTTGGTAACGCGAGGGGAACGGCGTTTCCGTGTATCTCAAACAACTTGACATCCAGGGGTTCAAGTCCTTCGCAGATCGGACCCGGCTCACGTTCGAGCCGGGTATGATTGCCATCGTTGGACCGAACGGGTGCGGCAAGTCGAACGTGTCGGACGCGATTCGCTGGGTTCTCGGCGAACAGCGTCCGACGGCGATTCGCTGCTCGAAACTCGTCGACGTCGTTTTCAACGGAACGGACACTCGCAAGCCGCTGGGGCTTGCGGAGGTGTCGATCACGTTTGCGGATTGCGAGAAGGAACTGGGAACCGACTACCATGAAGTCACCGTCACGCGCCGCGTCTACCGCGACGGCTCGGGCGAATACTTCATCAACAAGGTGCGGAGCGGTCTGAAGGACATCAAGCGCCTGTTCATGGGTACGGGTATCGGTACGACCTCGTACTCCGTGATGGCGCAGGGGCAGATCGACCAGATTCTCTCCTCCAAGCCCGAAGACCGCCGTGCCGTCTTCGAAGAGGCGGCCGGCATCACGAAGTTCAAGGCGGATCGCAAAGAGGCGATGCGCAAGATCGACCAGACGAACCAGAACCTGTTGCGCGAGGCCGACGTCCTGCGCGAAATGAAGCGGCAGATCGGTTCGCTCCAGCGGCAGGTTGGCAAGGCCGAGAAGTACAAGGAATTGCGCGACGAGTTGCGCGGTCTCGACATCTACGTGTCCAAGGGGAAAATCCAGGCGTTCAATTTGGCGCTGGAGATGAACGCGCAGAACCAGCGCAGCACGGAACAGGCCATCATCGATGCGACGGCCGCTGTGAATGCCGCCGAAAGCGCCGCCCAGCAGATCCATGCGGACATGCACGCGCTGGAGGAGCGTCTGGCCGCGTTGCAGGCCCAGGCCGCCCAGGCCGAAGGCGCCTACACTCGCGCCCGCGAAGTCATCGGCGTCAACGAACAGCGTATCGCCGAATATAAGGCGTGGAGTGATCGCGACGGGCTTGAAATCAGCCAGACCCGTCAGCAGCTGGATGAGATCGGAATGCAGACGGAATCCCTCGAACAGAAGGAGACGCTGCTTGAGGACGGTTTGGCTGCCGCCCAGGAATCGTTGGAAACGGCCGAAAAGAATTTTGCTGAATCGACGGCGCGGATCGATGCATTGCGTCTGGCCTTGCAGGAAGGGCGGACGCAGTCCGTGGCCTGTGATCGGCAAGCCGCCGCGATTCGCGACGAAATCGCGCGGTTGGAAAGCCAGGCGCGTGAAGCCATTTTGAAGCGCGAACGCCTCGTGAGTGAAGAGGCGCAGCTTGCGCAGTCCATGTCCGCCGCCGATGCGGCGTTGGCCGCCGTGACGGCGCGTCTGGACGAAGCCCGCGCGGCGGAAGACGCCGCGGCCGGGGCGAGCGAAGCGGCCGAAGAGCGGCGAGCCGCGCTGGCCGCCGAACTTGAAGATCTCCGCGCCAATTTCGGGCGGATGCAGGCCGAAGCGGCCGCCAAGGAAGCTCAGCTCGATTTGTTGAACGACACGAAGTCCGCCGGCGATGCGTTCGCCGCCGGGGCGCAGGCGTTGCTGGACGGTTCGCTGACCGTCGAAGGGCAACCGGCGCTCGGCGCGTTGGCCGACCGTTTCAACGCGCCGCCGGAATACCGGCTGGCGCTCGAAGCCGCACTTCGGTCGTGGTTGGACGCGATCGTGGTGAAGGACGCGGCGGCGGCCACCGTCGTTGTGGCCGCGCTGGTGCGTTGCCAGGCGGGTAGTGCGCGTCTGGTGGCGGAGGTTGTGCCGATGTCGGATGCGCCGCGTCCAACGCCGCCGGGCGACCGTCTGCTCGACCACGTGACCGTGTCGGCCGATTTCGCGGATGCCGCCGAACGCCTGTTGGGCGACGTCGTGGTGGCCGACGGTCCCGTGCCGGGCGTCCGTGCCGTGACGATGCAGGGCGTCGTCTACGGTCCCGACGGGACGGTGGACGTCTGGATGCCGGGCACGGCGGCGGCCTCGCCGCTCAGCCGCAAGATGCTCATTTCCGAAACGACGGAATCGCTGACGGCGTTGCAGCAGAAGATCGCCGAGGGGCGGCAGACGCTGGCCACGGGCGCCGAGCAGTCCGCCGCGCTCGCCGAACAGGCGAAAAACGCGGCGGCGGCACTTGCGAACGCCCGACGGGCGGCCGCACAGGCGGAAGGCGAACGCGCGGGCGTGGAACGCGATGCGACGGCGCTGCGCCAGCGGTTGGAACGGACGCGCGCGGAACTGGCGACCGTCCAGGCCGCCAATGCGGGCGACGACGCGAAGCGGGCCGAACTCGCGCAACGTCTGGACGAAACGCTGGCGACCCGCGATGCGCTCATGGATCGCACGGCGCAGCAGCAGGAAGAGTTGCAAACGGCGGAATTCGCCCACGGCGAAGAGAGTCGCAAGTTGACCGAGAAGCGCATTACGGCGGCGCAGATGGAGAACGAACTCCAGTTGACGTCGCAGCAGAAGGAAAGTGCGGCGCGGCGGCGCGAAGAACTGCAGAAGATGATTGAAGGCCGTCAAGCCGGTATTCGCGGCTACGAGGATTCAATTCAGCGTCTGCGCGATGAAACGGCCGAACTCATGGCGTCGCTCGATGACTTGAAGGAACAGGCGGTCGACGTCCACGGGCAGGTGGAGGAGACGCGCATTGAACGCAGTGAACTCCAGCAGAAACTTGCCGTTTCCGAGGGAGGCGTGGGCGCGAAGCGCGTGGAACTCGACAAGGCCCGTGAATACAAGGGCAAGCTCGAAGTCGCGGCCACCGAGGCGACGATGCGTCGGCAGAACGTCTATGACCACTTGAGCCAGGAGTACGGACTGGACGCCAACGCCGTTCTGCGCGAACCCGATCCCGACTGGAAGGGCGGCGAACCGCCGCCGAACGACGTGCTTGAAGCGCGGGTGAACCAGTTGGCGGCGCAAATCGCCGCGCTCGGCCCCGTGAACATGGTGGCCATTGACGAGTTCCGCGAACTCGAAGAACGCTACACGCGCGAAAAGGCGCAGGAGGCCGATTTGACGGCCGCCCGCGAGGAACTGCTGGCGTTGATCACGAATTTGAACGACAAGTCCGGCCAGATGTTCCGCGATACGTTCCAGCAGGCGAACGTTAACTTCCAGAAGATGTTCACGAAGCTCTTCAACGGCGGCGAGGCGCGGCTCGTGTTGCTGGAGAACGCCGAAGATCCGTTGGAGTGCGGCATCGACATCATCGCGCGGCCGCCCGGCAAGCGTCCGCAGAGTGTCACGCTGCTGTCCGGCGGCGAGCGTACGATGACGGCCGTGGCGTTGCTGTTCGCGATTTTCATGATCAAGCCGGCGCCGTTCTGTATGCTGGACGAACTCGACGCCGCGTTGGACGACGCGAACATCGGGCGTTTCGTGGACGCGCTCAAGGAGTTTCTCGACCGGTCCCAGTTCTTGATTATCACGCACAACCAGCACACGATCGCCGGTTCGGATCTCGTCTACGGCGTGTCGCAGCAGGAGAAGGGCGTGTCGCGCATCATCTCGATGCGGTTGGCGGACATCGGAATCAAGCCCGTCCCGGAAGACGAGCGGAAATAGGATCAGACGATGAACAAGGTCATGCTCGATTTCAAGCGCGACTATCCGACGCGCCATTTTCATCCGTGGGTCTTTTCCGGCGCGGTGAAAGCCGTGGACGGGACGCCCGCGCGTGGTGAAACGGTGGCGGTGTGCGCGGCGAAGGGCGACGTGATTGGATACGGCAGCTACTCGCCGGACAGCCAAATCCGTGTGCGGATGTTGTCATTCGATCCCGCGCGGCCGCCGGACGCCGCATGTGTCGCGGCGCGTGTGGCGGCATCCGTCGCACGACGTGCGGTGTTTCGCGCCACGGGCATGACGAATGCGCTCCGTCTCGTCAACGCCGAGAACGACGGACTGCCGGGCGTGGTGGCGGACGAATACGACGGGTGGGTTGTCGTGCAGTTGACGAGCGCGGGCGCCGAGTTTTGGAAGGAAACGATTGTCGCGGCGTTGCGGGAATCCGTGCCGAACTGCAAAGGCGTCTACAACCGCAGTGACGTCGCGACGCGGCAGCGGGAAGGTCTGGCGGAGGCAACGGGCGTTTTGGCGGGCGATGCGCCGCCGGATCTCATTTCCATCCACGAGGGCGCGATTCGCTATTTCGTCGACGTACGCAAAGGCCATAAGACGGGGTTCTACCTCGACCAGCGCGACGCGCGGGCGCTCGTGGGCGCGTATGCCGCCGGCGCGGAGGTTCTGAACTGCTTTTCCTACACGGGCGGATTCGGTCTGGCGGCGCGGGCGGCCGGCGCGGCGGCCGTCACGCATCTCGACGTGTCGGCGGAAGCGTTGGCGTTGGCGGAGAAGAACACGGCGTTGTGCGGGCCGTGTGCGGCGACGAGCGCGTTCGTCGAGGCGGATGTCTTTCGACAGCTGCGCCTCTATCGCGACCAAGGCCGGTCGTTTGATTTGATCGTTCTCGATCCGCCGAAGTTCGCGGACACGAAGAAGGGGTTGATGCGCGCGTTGCGCGGATACAAGGACATCAATCTGTTGGCGATGAAGCTTCTGCGGCCGAAAGGTTTGCTGGCCACGTTCTCGTGTTCGGGCGCAGTGACGGAGGAGATGTTCGGCAAGGTCTGTACCGAGGCCGCGTTCGATGCGAAGCGCGAATTCCAGATTGTCGCCCGAACGCGGCAGGCCGCAGACCATCCCGTCGCACTGAACTTCCCCGAAGGCCTCTATCTCAAAGGCCTGTTCCTAAGGGCAATCTAGCGTCCGAATTTTCGGGCGAGTTCGCGGTTCGAGGTGAAGACCATCACGGGCTTGCCGCGGGGACAGACGTAGGGCATCCGCGTGGCGGCGAGTTCGTTCACAAGTTGTGTCGCACCTTCGGGCGTGAGTTGACGCGCCGCGCCGGCGAACGCCCGCGCAACGGATTTGGCGATGATTTCGTCTCGCCACCGCGCCCCGCCCCGCCGCGCCCCGGCCTCGGCGATGTCCGCCGCGAGGGTGGCTAGCATGTCCGCCGTCGACACCCCGGCTGCCAGATCGGGCACGGCGTCGACTTTCCATGTGTCGCGTCCAAATTCTTCGATGTCGAATCCCAGCGCGGCGAGTTCGGGCAGGAACGTGCGAATACGCCCCGAATCGGCGGGCGGGAGCTTGACCGTTTCCGCGATGAGCAGGGGTTGCGCGACGGCCTGCCGGCGATCGACGAGCTGTTCGTAGACGATACGTTCACGCGCGGCGCGGGGGTCGAGCGTGACAAGTCCCGCGTCCGTTTCCAGCAACACGAACCCCGATTCCGTTTGCGCCAGATACTTGAACCATCGCCAGAGCGGCGCCAGTCCCGCAGGGCGTGGCGTCGAGGCGGACGACGGCGGTTCTTCGTCTGTCGCGTTCCCGACGTCCATGGTTGTGGACGAAACAGGGGATACGGTTGGCGCGGATGGAGGCGGACAATCGGCGGCGGCCGTCGGCGCGGGCGGCAGATCGAAAGACGTCTGCACGGGTGCCGAGGTAAACGGCGCGATGAACACGGGCGTGGTCGGCGGAACGTCCGTCGACACGGGGGGAATGTCGGGCGTCGGCGACGACGGCGTAGTGGCGGGTGGTTCCGGGCGCAGGGTTTGGGCGAACACCTGGAGGATGGCTTCGCGGACGTCGGCGGCGCGGCGGAAGCGGACTTCGCGCTTGGCCGGATGGACGTTGACATCCACTTGGTCAGGCGGAAGGTCGATGAAAACCACCACGGCGGGGCGGGATTCGTCGCGGGCGCGTGGATAGGCTTCGCGGAGGGCGTAGGCGATGGCGGCGGCCGTCGCGGGGCGGTCGTTGATGAAGACAAATTGGTCTTTGCGTCCACCGCCGGCGGCGTGGCCGGGCCGTTCTACGTAGCCATGGACGCGCACCGCGCCGCGTGTGCCGTCGATGGCGACGAGCGATTCGGCGAACGCGGCGCCGAAGAGATCGTGGATGCGTTCTTCAAGCGTCGCGCCGGGCGCGAGGCGGTACGTTTCGCGTCCGTCCAGCGACAACGCGAATCCGACGTCGGGATGGGCGAGGGCGTGGAGGGTGAACGTGGCGCGGATGTGCGCCTCCTCCGTGGCGAATGCGCGGAGGAATTTGCGTCGTGCGGGGACGTTGCAGAAGAGGTCGCGAACGTCGACGCTCGTGCCAGGAGGGGCGCCGCAGTCCTTCACTTCCGCAATCGTGCCGGCGTTGACGACGAGGCGTGTACCGGCGTCGTCGGCCGCCCGTCGCGTTGTGAGCGTGAAACGCGAGACGGAGGCGATGGACGGAATGGCTTCGCCGCGAAAGCCGAGCGTCGCGATGCGTTCGATGTCGTCGACGTCGCGGATTTTCGATGTGGCCTGCCGTTCGAGCGAGAGCAGGGCGTCCTCCCGCGTCATGCCACACCCGTCGTCGCGGACGGAAACGAGTTTACGTCCGCCCGCCGTGACGACGGCCTCGATGCGTGTCGCCCCGGCGTCGATGGCGTTTTCTAGGAGTTCTTTTAGCACGGAGGCCGGACGCTCCACGACTTCGCCGGCGGCGATTTTGTTCGCCACGTGGAGTGGCAGGACCCGGATGTGTCCGTCCCGTTCGCGCATGGTGTCGGATATGGGCATGGGGATCAGCGATCCAGTGTGAGGGAACGGCGGACGTACGTCGGAATGTCGAGGTTCTCGTCGTTCCAGATCGTCTTTTCCGTGTGACGGAAACGGCTGTTCCCGGAAAGGGGGCGTTCGATGCGCGACCGGCCGGTCGAGGCGAGGGCGGCTTCGCCCGGCGACGCGGGGGCGGCTGCCGTGGCGCTTTCCTCAAAGAGGAGGACGACGACCGAGAGGCGTTCGGAGAATGTCGCTTCGTCGTTGACCGTGCCGAGTTCGATCGTTGCATGGTCGCCGAACGCGGCGGAAAGGCCACTGGAGATGGCGCCGACTTCCGAGAGGCGCAGATCGTCGCCAGCGAGGACACCGACGAGAATGGAGCGTATGGGCAAGGCGGATTCGTTGTGCCGAAGCAGGGGGCTTTCCGCCAAGGCGGCGAGAACCTGGTTCGTACGTTTCGGTCCGCGGGCGGTGGCCGTGGCGAAATGTCCGCGCCCGTTGCCCATGAGGATGTTCCGCAGACGTTCGGCGTCGAACTGGATGTAGCCGGGCTTTTCGAGAATGCGCCACAGGAGCGTCGCGCCGGAGGCGACCATATCGACGCCGCGCTGGAGGGCTTCGGCCATGTTGTCTGTCCCCGCACCGGCCACGAGGTCGTCGAGCGGCAGGAAAACGGAGACGTCCGCATGTTGTTCGATGGGGCCGGATGCCGTACGCGCGGCGCGTTGGCGCTCGGCGCCCTCGAACGCGAAGGGCAGGGTGGCGAAGATGAGCGTGACGATGCCGAGCATGTGGAGGTGTTTGAGCAGTTCGCTCGTCGCGCCGCCGCCCGTGCCGCCTCCCAGCGCGGTGACGATGACGACGGTACGGACGCCGTTCAACGCGGAATCCAGCAGGGCGGGGTTGTCCTGGAACGCCGCGCGCGCGGAGGCGGGCTGGCCGCCCGTACCGCGTCCTGCAAGACGGTTGCCGCCGAGGAGCATGAAGGGGACGTCGCCCGTGACGCCGCCGGACTGAGCGTCCGTGTCGAGGATGAGGGCGCGGATGCCGGGACCAAACGCCCGGAGGATGCCCCGCGTCATGGCGGCGCCGGCGCCGCCGACGCCCAGCAACAAAAGAGGGGAAGGAACGGGGTTCATTTTCTGAACAGGCCTCCAAATAGGTGCTTGACGGAATCGAACATGGAATGCGGCGTCACGTCCGCCCGCGCCTGGATAAGCAGTCCGGCGATCACGGCGGCCTGCACGGGCGGGACGGGAAATGCGTCCAGTCCCTCGATTTCGGGGATGATCGTACCGCGCACGGCGTTGCAGCCGAAAACCGCCGTTGCGAGGTCGTCGACGTTTTTGAGCAACGCGCCGCCGCCCGTCAGAACGACGCCACAGTGGAGATTGTGCAGACGGTTTTCCTCGTCGAGTTTGGAACGGATGATGGTGAAGAGTTCCTGCATACGGGCGTTGACGACCGTGTTCAGCGAACGGCGTGAGACGGAGGCGGTCTTGAAGCCCGGCAGCGTCGTGGGCACGGCGATGCGGTGGTCGCCGTCGTCGCCGGACACAAGGCACGACGCCGATTCGATTTTGATTTGCTCGGCCTGTGCGCGCGTCAACGCGAACGCATGGCAGATGTCCTGCCTGACGTGGTTGCCGCCGACGGCGAGGACGCCGGCTTGGACGAGGCGTCCTTCGACCCATACGGCGAAAGACGTCGTACCGCCACCGAGATCGATGACGAGCACACCTTCGCGTTTCATCTGCGGCGTCAGCACGGCGGCCGAAGCGCACGTGCCCGCGAAGAAGATGTCGTTGTCGTCGATTTCAAGTTTAGCGGCGCTCGCGACGTTCTTCGCGTCGGAGATGCGTTCCGTGAGACCGTGGATGCAGAGCGAGTGGAGTTTGAGCAAGTGTCCGTGCAGCCCGCGCGGCGAGGCGAGATGGTCGCGTTCGTCGAGCCCGAAATCGATCTGTGAAAGTTCGAGCGGCGTCCGGTCGCTCGGCAGGTTTGGGTCGTAGGACATGTCCACGATTTGATTGATGTCCTCGTCGTCGACCGTGCCGTGCTCGATTTGGAGCTGGGCGTTGACGGGATGCGTCTGGATGTGGGCGCCGGAAAGGACAAGGCTCGCCTGGCCGATGGCGTAGCCGTCTTTTTCGGCCAGCTGCTTGAGGACGTTCTCGACCGAATAGCGGGCCTGGCCGAAGTCGTGGATCTGGCTTTTGCTGATGCCGACGGAGGGGATTTCCCGTAAGGCGGCGATTTTGACATGGCCGTTGGACAGCGGTTCGCCGATGGCGATCACCGTGCGCGAAGTGCCGATTTCAAGTGCGGCGATAGGGGCGGAGAGGTTCACGGAAATTCCTTTCAAAGAAGAAAACTAGCGTACGCCAGGGGAAGCCGAATCGTTGGCGTAGACGCGGCCGGGCGTTCCGAAATCCGTTGCCATCCACAGCGTTGTCTGGGGGCTGATGCGGGTTTTGATTGCTTTGGACAGACGGGTGAGCTGTTTCCGCAGGGACGCGCGCGCGGTATTCGTGTCCTCCAGCATGTGGTCCCAGGCGATTTTGGCCCGCGAGTAGTCGGCCAACGTCAGCAACAGGTAGTCGCGGGGCGACGTGTCGATTTCCAGGACGCGAAGTCCGGTGAATTCAGGCTCGGCGAGCGTTTCGACGAGGCGGACGGCGGCGGCGGCGGCGGGCGGGAGCTTCTTGCCGGGCGGCGTGACCGGTTCGGCCGTTTCGCGGATGAGCGGCAGGTCGTCGGTGTTCGCGGAGAAGCGGAAGACGATGCCCTGCGCATCCGCCACACGCGCCCGCGCGGTACGGCTGCGGCGGCCCGCGATACGGGCGATTGGGACACGCTCCACGACATCGATGACGACGCGGTTGGGGAGGCGGCGTTCCATCTTGATGTCACGGATGTTGGGCACTTTCTCCAACAGTGTCTCCCGCAACTCCGCAAAGGGAATCGTCGCCAGATTCGCGCCGTTCGTGAGACCGAAATGGAACGTGACGACGTCTGGATGAACCATCTTCCCCGTGGTGACCACGACGTTGAGTTCCGGATCGTCGACACGAAACTGCTCCTGCCACAACGTGCGCAGAAAGCCGAACGCGAAGGACAGGCCGACGCAGACGAGCGCGACGACGAGGGCGGCCATCACAAGGACGGCCGCAGCGAGGCCGCCCTGCGGGCACGAACCGGTGGGCATCCTTCGTTTCGCCATGTCAGCAACCGTAGGCGGAACTCTGCAAGATCTGCTCGCACAGCTCGGGGAACTCGATGCCGGCCTTCGCGGCCGCCTTGGGGGCGAGCGAATGGCTTGTCATGCCCGGCGACGTGTTGACTTCCAGCGCGTACATCTCGCCCTTGTCCGTGACGCGAAAATCGACACGCGCGAGGCCACGGCACCGGAATGCATGGTAGACCCGCACGGCGATTTCCTGCATTTTCGGAAGGTAGGCGTCGGTCGGGAACTCATAGCGCGTGGCGTCGGAATTGTACTTCTCCTCGTAGCCGTACCAGCCGTTCGGCGTACAGATTTCGATGACGGGCAGCGCCTTGCCATTCAGCACGGAGACCGTCATTTCACGACCGGGGATGAACGATTCGACGAGCGAGAAACAGGTACGGCCCGTCCGCTTGATTTCGATGTCCTGCGACTGGCGCACGGCCGGCGCCCACTGGTCGTAGGTGTCGACGCGGTAGACGCCGATGGACGAACCGCCGTGGAGCGTCTTGACGACGCACGGTAGCGGGACGGGCAGTTTGTCGGCGGGAAGATCGGCATCGCACATCGTCACCATCTTCCAATACGCAGAGGCCACGCCCAGATCGTCGAACGTCCGTTTCGTGATTTGCTTGTCCATGGCCATCTGGCACCCGCGCGCGCCGGCGCCCGTGTAGCAGATGTGGCGGCCATCGAGTGCCCCCTGGACGCCGCCGTCTTCACCCCAACCGCCGTGGAGGGCGAGGAAACAGGCGTCGACTTTTTCGGCGGGCAGTGCCGACAGGTCGTCCGTGTCGAGCACAACGGGAATGACCTCATAGCGCCCAAGCGACGTCAATGCCTCGACGACGTTTTGGCCGGAGACGAGGGAGACTTCACGCTCAGTGGACATGCCGCCCATGAGGACGGCGACTTGTTTAAAATTTTTCATGGGCGACATTCTACCATTTTTGGGGAGGACGTGGGACGGAAATTCAACGCGGAGTGGAAAGTTGTACAACCTTCCGACGAGCAATTGACGCGATTCGGAGAGAATGCTATACTTCCCGAAAACGATTTTCCCGTGGCAGAGGCCATGGGAGCATAAGGAGAAACAGAGAACATGATCATTCAGGAAGTCAAGGCTCGTGAAATCATCGACTCCCGCGGTAATCCGACGGTTGAAGTCGACGTCATCCTCGAATGCGGCACGCTCGGGCGCGCTGCGGTTCCGTCCGGCGCCTCCACGGGCGTGAACGAAGCCCTCGAACTTCGCGATGGCGACGCGGCTCGTTACATGGGCAAGGGCGTCACGAAGGCCGTCCAGAACGTCAACGAAATCATCGCCCCCGAACTCATCGGCATGGACGCGAGCGACCAGCGTGGTATCGACCAGCTCATGCTGAAACTCGATGGTACGCCCACGAAGAGCAAGCTTGGCGCGAACGCCATTCTAGGCGTCTCCCTGGCCGTGGCCAAGGCGGCCGCGAACGAACTCGGTCTTCCGCTCTATCGTTACATCGGCGGCGTGAACACGTACACGCTCCCCGTTCCGATGATGAACATCATCAACGGCGGCGCCCACTCCGATGCGCCGATCGCGTTCCAGGAATTCATGATCCGTCCCGTCGGCGCAAAGACCTTCAAGGAAGGTCTGCGCATGGGCGCCGAAACGTTCCACAACCTCAAGAAGGTGCTCAAGGCCCGTGGTCTCTCCACGGCCGTTGGTGACGAAGGCGGTTTCGCACCGGCGCTCGACTCCATCGAGGACGCGCTGGACTGCATCATCGCGGCCATTGAGAAGGCCGGTTACAAGCCGGGGGCGGACATCACGATCGCGATGGACTGCGCCTCTTCCGAATTCTACAAGGACGGCAAGTACGACTACACGTGGAAGGAAGGCGACAAGGGCGCCGTCCGCACGAGTGACGAGCAGGTCGAATACCTCAAGACGCTCGTGGCGAAGTATCCGATCGATTCCATCGAAGACGGCATGGCCGAAGGCGATTGGGACGGCTGGGTGAAGCTCACGCAGGCGATTGGCGACAAGTGCCAGCTCGTCGGTGACGACCTCTTCGTGACGAACGTCAAGTATCTTGAGAAGGGCATCCAGCTTGGCGCCGCCAACTCGATCCTCATCAAGGTCAACCAGATCGGTTCGCTCTCCGAGACGCTCGACGCCATCGAAATGGCCCACCGCGCGGGCTACACCACCGTCACCTCGCACCGTTCGGGCGAGACCGAGGACGCGACGATTGCCGACATCGCGGTCGCCACGAACTCCGGGCAGATCAAAACGGGTTCGATGAGCCGCACGGATCGTATCTGCAAGTACAACCAGCTCCTCCGCATCGAGGAAGAACTGGGCGACAAGGCGGTCTACGGTTACAAGAAGGTGAAGTAAGCCGTTCGTATCCCGTGCGCGGGACGCGCAGAAGCGGTCGGGTTTTTCCCGGCCGCTTTTTTTTTTTCAGAAGGTGGTAGGTGGAAGGGCATTTCGAGAAGTCCGTTGGGACGGCACGTTGCGCGACTGATTTTTTGCTATAATACCGCCCATGAAGAAAGCGATTATAACCGTAGTCGGCAAGGACGCCGTGGGCATTCTGGCGCGGACGTGTACCTATCTGGCGGAAAACGGCATTAACATTCTGGACATTTCCCAGACCGTTGTCCAGGAGTACTTCAACATGATGATGATTGTCGATATGGCCGCCTGTGAAAAGCCGTTCGAGACGGTCGGCGCGGAACTCACGCGCCTCGGCCTTGACATGGGTATGAAAATCCGCTGTCAGAAGGCGGAGATCTTCGAGAAGATGCACCGGATCTAGTCGCCATGATCAACATCCAGGAAGTTCTCGAAACGAACAAGATGATCCAGGATGAGAACCTGGACGTCCGTACAATCACGATGGGCATCAGCCTGCTGGATTGCGCGGATGCGCGGCTTGAAACCGTCTGCCGCAACATCTACGACAAACTCGTCCGCTACGCCGGCCGCCTCGTGGAGACGGGCGAGGACATCTCGCGCGAATTCGGCATCCCCATCGTCAACAAACGTATTTCAATTACGCCGATCGCGCTCGTCGGCGCGGCTTGCTGCCACACGCCGGGCGACTACGTGGAAATCGCTCGGACGCTTGACCGTGCGGCGCGGGATCTGGGCGTCAACTTCCTCGGCGGCTATTCCGCCGTCGTCTCGAAGGGCATGACGCCGTCGGACGAACTGCTCATCAAGTCCATCCCCGAAGCCCTCGCCGTCACGGAGCGGATCTGCTCCAGTGTAAACGTCGGCTCCACGAAGACGGGGCTGGACATGGATGCCATTCGTCTGATGGGCGAAATCGTGAAGGCCACGGCGGAGCGGACGAAGGATCGTGGTTCGCTTGGTTGCGCGAAGCTCGTCGTGCTCTGCAACGCGCCGGACGACAATCCGTTTATGGCCGGCGCGTTCCACGGCGTCACGGAGGGCGACGCCGTCGTCAATGTGGGCGTGTCCGGGCCGGGCGTCGTGAAATGCGCGTTGGAGCAGATTCGTGGGGCGGGGTTCGAGACGCTGTGCGAAACGATCAAGAAAACGGCGTTCAAAATAACCCGCGTGGGTCAGCTCGTGGCGCAGGAAGCTGCGCAGCGGCTCGGCGTACCGTTCGGCATCATCGACCTTTCGCTTGCGCCGACGCCGGCGGTGGGCGATTCCGTGGCGGACATTCTGAAGGAAATCGGTCTGGAACATCCGGGCGCCCCTGGCACGACGGCTGCGCTCGCGCTTCTGAACGACCAGGTGAAAAAAGGCGGCGTGATGGCCTCCTCCTACGTGGGCGGGCTGTCGGGCGCGTTCATCCCTGTGTCGGAAGACCAGGGCATGATCGATGCTGTGGATGCCGGCGCATTGACGATTGAGAAACTTGAAGCGATGACGTGTGTCTGCTCCGTGGGGTTGGACATGATCGCGATTCCGGGCGACACGCCCGCGACGACGATCGCCGGCATCATTGCCGACGAGGCCGCCATCGGCATGGTCAACCAGAAGACGACCGCCGTGCGCATCATCCCCGTCGTCGGCAAGGACGTGGGCGACACGGTTGAGTTCGGCGGACTTCTCGGGCACGCGCCCGTCATGGCCGTCAACCGGTTCGATTCGTCGAAGTTCGTCAGCCGCAAGGGGCGCATCCCCGCGCCCATCCATTCGTTCAAGAACTGAGGCCGCGCCCCTGTTATCGTCGGGCGGCGCGTCGAAACACGACAGCGGAGACAAAACGATGAAACGGACATTCTTTTGGTTGTGGGCGTTGTGTGCGGGCGCGACGTTTCTGCCCGACCGGGCGGCGGCCGCGTGGTACTGGCCGTTCGGCTACGACGAGGACGGCACGAACCAACCGCCCCGCCTCCACCGTCTGCTCGAAAAGGCGAACGACTACATCGAACTTGCCGAAGACGAATCGCTGAACGGCAATGGCGACAAGGCCATCGAGAACTACAAGCTCGCGCTGGCGGAACTCGATCGCGTCGAAGAAGAAAATCCCGACCGCGCCGAGACGACGGAGTTCGCGCCGTTGCGTAACCGCCGGGCGGCCTGCACGGCCGCCATCGACACGATCCGTTTCGCGCAGATCAACGAGAACGAACGCGCCGTGGCCGTGTCCAACACGACGGAACTCCAGAAGAAGTGGAACAAGAAGCACGGCATCAAAAATTCTGACGACCCGGCGGACGATGCCGACGCGTCGGCGAAAAAGGATGATGCGCAGAAGGGCGCAGATGCGACGGCGACCGATAAAAAATCCGCCAAGGCGTCAACGGCCGAGACGGCCAAGACGCCCGCGGTGCCGTTCGCAACGCGCTTGAAAGCGGCGTACGACGAAGTGCGCAACAAGAACTATCGTGCGGCGGATTTGTTGCTGGCAGACTTGCAGAAGGAAAAGCCGGATGATTTGAACGTTCTTCTGCTTCGCGCCGCCGCGCAGTCGGGCGCGGGGTCGAATTTCGCGGCGCGGCGGACGTTGGAGCGGGCCATTCGGAAACATCCGAAGTCCTATCTGCCTTGCTACAATCTGGCGTACCTGCTTTTGAAGATGGGCGAGGATGCCGAGTCGGCGCGTGACTACTATGAGATGGGCCGCGACGCCGGCGGGCCGGTGGACAAGGCGTTGGAACAGAAGATCAAGGACAAGGAGTCGAAGCGATGAAGAAAACCCTGTTGTTCCTCTGCCTACTCGGATGGGTTGCGAGCCGTGGGGTCGCGCAGGATTCGCCAATCGACGTGGTGGCGGGGACGGAGTTGCCACCCGTGCTGACGGCGGATGCGTCGGCGGCGTCCGTGTTGAAGGCGGCGCGTGACATGCTGCCGGCGGGACGTGTGGAATTGTCGGGTGCGCTGATTCTCCGCAATCGGCGGGGTATCGTCTCCAAGGAGTTCGGCTACCGTCTCGCCTTGAACCATTCGGACGAGGTGACGCAGATGACGGTACGCCTGACGCCGCGCGGCGAAACGAATCTGTTATCATCCGCGACGGTCACGCGCCGGCCCGGCGCCCGCCCGATCATGCGCCTTGAACCACCGTCGGCCACGGCGCCGTCCTTGCTCGACCGTGTGCTGGAGACGGACGTGACGTGGCTTGATCTGACGTTCGACTTCCTCTGGTGGACATCGGCGGAATACGAGACGGCGCGGGAAGGGGAGACCGTGCATGGACAGACGTGCCTCGTCGTCTTCGCGCGTCCGCCCGCGCCCGTGGAGGGGCTGTCGGGCGTCCGTCTGTGGGTGGACAAGAAGACGGGCTGTTTGTTGCAGGCGGAACAGGTCGATGACAAGGGCAAGCCGATTCGTCGCCTCTGGGGGACGCGCATCAAGAAGTTCGGCGACCGCTGGATGGCGTCCGTGCTGGAAGTCGAGACTCTCGGCGCCCGCCACCGCACGAAAATCACCGTCGAGGATCTGGTGTGCGACTGACCGCTCGCCCGATGGGTTTGCAATCTTTTGATATACTGAACGGATACCGAAAAGAAGAAGAAGGAATCTGAGTACGATGAGCACGAAAAAATTGTTGTCGGCCAACGAGGCCGTGGCGTATGGTGCGGCCCAGGCCGGTTGTGTGGTGGCGAGCGCCTATCCGGGTACGCCGTCCACGGAGATTCTGGAAAACCTCGTGAAGTTCAAGGACGTGACGAAGTGCGAATGGGCGGTGAACGAGAAGGTGGCGATGGAAACGGTAATTGGCGCGTCCATCGCCGGGGCGCGTTCGCTCGTGACGATGAAGCACGTCGGGTTGAACGTGGCCATGGATCCGCTCATGACGTTCACCTACGTCGGCGCGACGGGCGGCATGGTCGTCGTCACTGCGGACGATCCTGGAATGCACTCTTCGCAGAACGAGCAGGACAATCGCAACCTCGCGAAATTCGCCCGGATGCCGATGTTCGAGCCGTCGGATTCGCAGGAAGCCTACGAGATGGTGCAGGCGGCGTTTGAGGCCTCGGAGAAGTACAAAGTTCCGGCCATGTTGCGCCTGACAACGCGCACGAGCCATTCGAGTTCGCTCGTCGACCTCACAGGATTCGCGCCGGCGCCGCATTCCGTCATTCCTTACACGAAGGACATTTCCCACACGATTCCCGTGCCGCTCTTCGCGCGTCAGCATCGCGTGAAAGCGCAGGCGCGTTCGGCGGAGATGGCGGCGGCGGGCGCGGAAAGTCCGTTCAACCGCATGGAACCGGGACGTACCGACCTCGGCATCATCACGAGCGGCGTCGCCTACCAGTACGTCAAAGAGGTCTTCCCCGAATTCGCCGTGCTCAAGCTCGGCTGGACGAATCCGCTGCCGGTCGAACTCGTGAAGAAGTTCGCCGCGTCGGTCGACCGCGTGCTCGTGGTCGAGGAGCTTGATCCGTTCCTGGAAGAGCAGGTGAACGCGCTGGGCATTGCGACCGTCGCCCACAAGACGGATCTCGACATCTGGGAGTTGAACCCCGACCGTCTGCAGAACCTCCGCCATGAACTGTTGGGCGACGTGGACGAGGCGAAGCCCGTCACGCCCGACGCCTCCTTGCCGACGCGCCCGCCCGTTCTTTGCGCGGGGTGCGGCCATCGCGGCGTCTTCTACGTCCTTTCCAAACTTAAGGCCACGGTGACGGGCGACATCGGCTGCTACACGCTCGGCGCGTTCCCGCCCCTCAACGCGATGGATACGACGATCTGCATGGGCGCGTCCATCGGCAACGCCGCCGGTATGAAGAAGGCTGGTTTCAAGGGTCGCATCTGCGCGGTGCTGGGCGATTCGACGTTCTTCCACAGCGGTATCACGGGTATCCTGAGCGCCCACTACAACGGCACGCCCGTGACGACCGTCGTGCTCGACAACCGCATCACGGCCATGACGGGCCATCAGGACAATCCCGGCACGGGCAAGACGCTCGCGGGCGATCCGGCGCCGGTGACGGACATTCAGGATCTGGCGAAGGCTTGCGGCTACAAGAAGGTCGTGAAGGTGAGCGCGGACGACCTGAAGGAACTGGAGCGCGTGTTGACGGACGCGATGGACGGCGACGAGGGCGCGTTGATTGTGGCCTACGCGCCGTGCCGGATCGCGGCGAAGCTCACGAAGGAAGGTCTGTGCGAGGTCGACTCCGCGAAGTGCAAGGCCTGCGGTGCCTGTTTCAAAATGGGCTGCCCGGCGATGACGCGCGGTGCGGAAATCGCGCCGAACCGTTTCCAGATGAAGATCGATCCCGCCCTCTGCGCGGGATGCATCCAGTGCAGTCAGGTTTGCCCCTTTGGCGCGATTCAGCGCGTACGGTAAAGAAACACGTTCCGGAATTTCGACATGGCAGAAACGACACTTTTCGAGCAGTTCAAGAAACAGCGTGAGGAACACGGCGGCGAAGCCGCGTTCCTCATCGGCGCGGGCGACCGGTCTGTACCGATTTCCTGGCGCGAGTTCACGGACGACATCGAGGCGATCGCCTACCTGATCCAGCAGCACATCCCCGGCGCGGTGATTGGTCTGCTGGGCGAAAATTCCTATGAATGGATGACGGCCCACGTGGCCTGTACGTTCGGCGGCGCTTGCGTGGTGCCGTTGGAGGCGGGGCTTTCAGCCGAAGAACTGGCGGAACGTCTGGTCTTCACCGGCGCCAAGCTCCTCGTCCATTCGGTTCTCCACGCGGAGAAGGCGAAGGCCGTCAAGAAACTGCTGCCGAACCTGATGATTGGCGGGTTCGGTTCCCGTGTGGCGGACCGGCTGCTGTCGTTTGCCCACCAGAAGTTGGAGGCGGGTGCGCCGGGCGTCTTTGATCAGCCGCCCCGCGATGAGGACGAGACGGCGATGATCGTCTTCACGAGCGGTACGACGTCGAAGCCGCGCGGCGCGGAACTGACGTTGCACGGCATTCGTACGTTTTCTGATTTTTCCGCGGCGCAGTTGAACGTCCGGCAGGGTGACCGTTCGCTGATGCTTCTGCCGCTTCACCACATCTTCGGCGTCTGCACGACGTACATGATGCTGGCTCACGGCGTGGCGCTCGGCGTCTGCCCCGACTTCCGCCGTATCTACGATGCGGTCGAACGTTTCCGGGCGCAATACCTCTTCCTCGTGCCCGCGTTGGCGGAACTGCTCGCGATGAAAATCTCCCAGCACGGGGCGAGTGCGGAGGAGGCGTTGGGGGCGCCGCTTCACTGGATCGTCATTGGCGGGGCGCCTTGTCCGGGACGGACGTACGAGCTGCTGATGTCGCTGGGCATCCAGCCGCTCGGCGGGTATGGTTTGACGGAGACGACGTCCCTCTACTCCATCGAACCTGTCGATTCCAACCGGCGCGGCTGTGCGGGGCAGACCTGCCACGGCAAGGGCGGGATGGAAGCGCGTGTGTCGCCCGACGGCATTCTCCAGTTGCGCGGGCCGGCCGTGTTGAAGGGCTACTACAAGGAGCCTGTGCGGACAGCAGACGTCCTTGACGGCGAGGGGTGGTTCTCGACGGGCGATTATGGGCGAATCGACGAAGAGGGGTTCGTGTGGATCACCGGTCGCGCCTCGCGTACGATCATCCTCTCTTCCGGGAAGAAAGTGGCGCCGGAGGAACTGGAGGAACGGCTGATGTCCTTGCCGGGCATTCGCGAGGTGCTCGTGTCCGGCGATCCGACGACGCGCGAGGTGAAAGCGGAAGTCTACGCCGTCGTGTCCGAAGAGACCGTGCGCCGTCAAATCGAACTGGCCAACAAATCCCTGCCGCTCTACAAGCGCATCCGCCAAATCGTTGTGCGCACGGAACCGTTCCCGCGTACGGCGTCCGGCAAGATCAAAGTGTCCACGTCGAAGCCCGCCGCGCCTGTGGC
>CAYZYQ010000018.1:27413-31579 GCA_964482645.1 uncultured Lentisphaeraceae bacterium
GTACGGCGTCCGGCAAGATCAAAGTGTCCACGTCGAAGCCCGCCGCGCCTGTGGCTGCCGCCGCGATGCCGCCCGTGCCCTCTACGCCGTGTAAGTCGGTTGCGCGGCGGCGTCGCAACTTGCTCGTCGATCCGGTGCGGAAAGGACTGTCGATGTTGTCCATTCGCCGCTGGAAGCGAGTGGTCGTCACGTCGGCCGTATTGGCCGTGCTTGTCATCTTCTGGAATTTCTTCGGCCGCATTCTGTTGGCGGACGTCAAACTGTCCGACTCGGCGAAAGGCGTGTTGCGGGTGATTGAGGAGAGTGGCGAGTTCGCCCTCGCGTTGCTCGTGTTGATTGCGGCCATTGTCGTTTGGCAGACGGGGATTTTCAAGTCGAAGACCTCGGAGAAGAAGGAAGAAGACGATGTTGAAGAGTAAGGTTGGCACGGCGATTGACGCTGTGATGTCCTGGTTGGCGCAGAACGGCGTGTCGTGCGTCCTCAATTTTCTGACTGCCTTGCTGATTCTGTTTTTGGGCGCGTTCGTCGTACGCGGAGTTGTCGCGGCCGTCCGTCGCGCTCTGCGGAAGGCGAAGCGCGTGGATCGTCTGCTCGAAACATTCATCTGCAGTGTCGTTTCCAAGACCTGTTGGGCGATTCTCATCGTTCTTGCGTTGGGGCGTCTCGGCGTGGACGTAGGACCGCTCGTGGCGAGTCTGGGGGTGACGGGTGTGGTGCTCGGTTTTGCGTTCAAGGAATCGCTCGGTTCGCTGGCGGCCGGTCTGATGATTGCGCTCAATCATCCGTTCAAAGTCGGCGACTACGTGACCGTCGGCGGCGTCGAAGGGACGGTGTTGGCGCTCGACATGATGGCGACCGTGTTGGCGACGGCGGACAACAAGCGTATCACCGTGCCGAACGGTACGGTGTGGGGGAGTGCCATTACGAACTTTTCCGCGCTCGGTACGCGCCGTGTGGACATTTTGGTCGGCGTGGCCTACGGGACGGATCTCGATCAGGCTATGCAGGTCGCGCGTGAGGCGTTGGTTGCGATTCCTGGCGTACTACCGGATCCGGCGCCTGTCGTGACGGTGGCCGCGCTCGACGCCTCGTCCGTGGCGATCGCCATTCGGCCGTGGGCGACGTGCGCGGACTACTGGACGGTGCGCGCGGATGTCCAAAAAGCCGTCGAGGCGGCCTATCGGGCCGCCGGCATCGAAATTCCATACCCGCAGATTTCCGTCCATCTCGATCGCGCCTAGCGTATAGCGAGGGGATGTTCACTCGTCGATTTGTTAATTGGCAAGTCATTTTCAGCGCCTGTCTGTGCTGTCTTGGCAAGTCGCTCTGCGTGTCCACGTTTGAGGCCCTGTTTGAAAGGCACCACGGACTTTTCGAGGAACTGTACATTGAACCGCGTTGGGACCAGGCAAAGAAATTTACGTACACGAATAAACGGCAAAGGACGGGTTGGTATGAAAAAAGGATATCTGCCACTGGCGGTTTGCATGTGTGTGGCGAATGTTTTTGCGGCGCCGCAGATGGTCAAGACGGTCCACCCGACGCCCGATGTGGTGGTGGCCGAGGATGTGATGGATCCAGCCGTCAATCCAGAGACGGATGTGACGGAGACCTTGCAAAAGCGGCTGGTCGCCGTGGGGGCGAAAGGCGGTGGCGTCCTCTTCTTGCGGGCGGGTGCGTACACGCTTGCCCGTCCGGTCTACATTCCCGTAGGCGTCACGCTGCGCGGCGACTACGACGCGCAGAAGCCGACGGAATCGACCGTCCTTTCCATCGTGGCGGATCGCGGCGAAGAAGAAGGACAGGCGGCCGTGACGTTGCTGCCTGGCGCGGGACTTGTCGGACTCGTCTTCCACTATCCCGACCAGACGCTACGTACGCCCGCGCCTTATCCGTGGACGGTGCGTACCGCCCGCAAACCGCCATGTGCGAACGACAACCAGTCCGTCTTCGATTGCACGTTCGTCAATTCCTGGCAGGCGCTCGACATCGGGCCGGAAGGAAACGAATTGCACACGTTTCGCCGGCTGGCGATTTGCGGTCTGCAGACGGGGTTTGCCATCGACGGCACGACGGACATCGGGCGCGTGAGCGAGGTCGAGGTCTCCCCTGCCGTCTGGGCGCGGAGTGGTTTCCCCGACGCCCCTGCCGAAGCGGATGTGCGCGAGTATCTGCGGTCGCACGACGCGATCGGCGCGGACTACGGACGCAGCGACTGGGAGTACATTTGGCGGCTGCGCGTGAATGGTTATGCGACGGGCGTCCGTTTCCGCAAAGGCGAACGCGGGCTATCCAACGCCGTGATGGCGGATTGCGACATCTCCAACTGCGAGACGGGGCTTGAACTTGATGCCCTCAACGGCATCGGACTGTCCGTCTACAATTCCCGAATCGGCGGAAAGACCGCGCTCGTCTGCACGGCGCGTTTCCTCCACTCGGTCGCCCAGTTCCATCAAACGCGCTTTACGGGGCCGTTGCGGATGGATGGAGACAGCGTGGCCACGTTCCAGCATTGTTCGGGCGATGCCGCGCTCGACGTGCTGGGCGCGGGGCAGGTGCTTGGGCAGGACTGCGCGTTCCCGCGCATTTCGACGGTGGCGCAGACGCGGCGGTTCTCCTGGTTGGGCTTTGTGGCACGGCAGACGAAAGTCGCGAACATGATGAAAGGGGGTGACGTTCATATCGACCCCAAGGCGAAAGTGCCGCCCGCCTCGCCCGTCGTCGCCCCTGAACCGATGACATTGCCGCGTCCGGCGGGGACGGGCCTTTTCGTTGTGACCGACTATGGCGCGTCGCGTGCGGCCAAGGACAACGCGGCGGCCTTTCAGAAAGCCATCGATGCGGCAGCCACCGCGCGGGGAACGGTCTACGTGCCGGCCGGGCAGTGGCGGTTCACGAGCAACATCGTCGTCCGCGCGGGCGTTGAACTGCGTGGCGTCTCGGACGTGCCGCACCACACGGTGTCCGGCGGCAGCATCCTTCTGCCCGCCCAGGGCGCGGGCGATGAAAACGGCGAACCGTTTATCCAGTTGGCGGCGGGGAGCGGTCTGCGCGGTCTGTCGGTCTGGTATCCCAACCAACCCACGACCGCGCCTGTTCCCTATCCGTGGACGGTACGATCGTGCGGTCCCGGTTGCTGGCTTGTGGACGTAAACATTGCGAACAGTTGGCAGGGCGTCGATTTCGCGACGCATCCGTCGGACGGCCATCGCGTGAACTATCTTTCCGGTGCGTTCTGGCGGCGGGGGCTGTTCGTCGGCAATTCAACTGGACGCGGTTGGGTAGAGGATGTGCAGTTCAATCCGCACTACGCGCAGCGTCTGCCCAAATATCTGCCGGTCGCGGTGGAGAAGGCCGAGGCGGCCCGTTCGGGGCGGAACGTCTGGGCGGAGAACATGCGTGCGCGGCTGGAGGGCATCGTCTTCCGCGACTGCGCAGACGAACAGGTACGCGGCACCTTCCTCTACGCGGCGTTCGACGGCCTGGCGTGTTATGGGAAAAATCAGATTGACCTGCTGATCCATGGGACGGACACGGGGGCGCATGGCATCGTGGTGGAACAGGAGGCGGACAGTCGGCTGGACATCGCGCTCGCGCAACTCGTGCCCTACGATTCGTCCACGCCGACGCGCTCGGCGGCCGTCTGGTTGAAGAAGGGCGATCGGGGACGGACGTCCCTCTTCAATTCGCAACTGTGGGTCGATCATCCGTCCGTGATTTCCGAAGGGCAGGGGCGTCTTCTCTTCGAGCAGGCGAATTCGCTTTCGGGTCCGATTCTCGTGGAAGGCGGCAGCGTCGTGGCGGCCAACGTGTCGATGGACGTCACGCGCGATGTCCACGCGAAGGTTGCCGCCGGGGCGCGCGGCCTCTTCCTCGGTTGCGCGGCCGAGGCGGGCGAGTATGTAGTCGATTTCGCGGCGGGCGGAAAGGGACGGGCACTCGCCTGTTCACGCGGTGGTATGACCAATCCAACGCGTGCATCGAAACAACGGCCCGCGACGAGCCGAAAGGGAGGACGATAATGCGCAGGGTTTTCATGATGGGATTCGTTTTTGCGTCTGCGCTCATGGGGGCGCGGGCTGCGCTTTCGCCACTGGCGGGCGGCATTGACGTGACGGCGGACGCTTCGTCGGGCGTGTCGTTCCGCGCCGAGGGGCAGACGCTG
>CAYZYQ010000019.1:0-31481 GCA_964482645.1 uncultured Lentisphaeraceae bacterium
GGTGGGGGATTCCGCCGCGCGACAAGTCGCGCCGGATCGGCCTTCGCGCCGCGCCTGTCTGGCGCGTCGTGGCATCGTCCGCTCGATGAATTACCACAGTCCCCTCAGGCTGTGCTAGAATATGCCGCGTATGAAAAGGGTATTGATGGTTGTTTGCGCGGCAATCGCGGCGGCATCCGGCGCCTGGTCGCTGGACGCCGTCCAGTCGAACGCCGTGAAGGTTGCGGACTGGATGCTTGCGCATCCGCGCCGGGCACAGCGCAAGGACTGGTCGTATGGCGCGTTCTACGCCGGCTTGATGGCGTTCGGCCTCACCGACCCGTCCTTACGCTATCTCGACGTCGTGCGCGATGCGGGGCGGACGTATGGTTGGAAGCTGAACGGTCGCCCCTACCACGCCGACGACCATTGTGTTGGACAGGCCTGGCTCGCCTGTGCGCGGCTCGACGACGATCCGGCGGCGGAGGCGCCCACGCGGACGGCGCTCGACTTCGTGCTGGACAATCGTTCGCGCCAGCCCATCGTCCAGAAATCCTTCAAATCGCTTCGGCTGAACTACGATCGTTGGTGTTGGAGCGATGCGTTGTTCATGGCGCCGCCCGTCTGGGCGTCCCTGGCCGCGAACACGGGCGACGATCGTTATCGCGATTTCATGATTTCCGAATATCGTGCCACGCTCCAGCGGCTCTACGACACGGACGAACATCTCGTCTACCGTGACGCGCGCGCGATTGGTCGGTACGCGAAGAATGGGCGCAAGGTGTTCTGGAGCCGTGGATGTGGCTGGGTCTTCGCGGGTCTGCCGCTCATTCTACGCGATCTGCCGGCGGATTTGGCGACGCGGCCGGTGTTCGAAAACGTGTTCAAGGAGATGGCCGCCGCAATCAAGGATTGTCCACGGGCGGACGGCGCGTGGTCGCCGAATCTGCTCGACGCCACCGATCCCGATTTGCCGGAAATGAGCGGAACGGCGTTCTTCTGCTACGGTCTCGTCTGGGGCGTGAACAACGGGTTGCTCGACGCGGCCGTCTATCTTCCCGTCGCGCAACGTGCCTGGGCGGCGATGAATCGGTGCGTGGACGCGGAGGGGCGCTTCGGTTGGGTTCAGCCGGCCGGCGACCGTCCGGCCGCCGGCTACGGCCCCGATTCGACGGAGGTCTACGCCGTTGGCGGCTATCTGCTGGCTGCCGCCGAAATCCGCAAGCATCTCGTCGCCGCGCGGTTCGCCGATGCGAAGACTGTCACGGTCTCCGGTGGCGTTTGCGGTCGTCCCGTGACGGTTGAAATTCCGCTTAAAAAACTTGATCTCGTGACGGCGGGTCTCGTTGTGTGGGACGTGCGCGACGGTGCGGCGCGGCCGTTCCAGTTGTGGGACGCCGATGGCGACGGCGCGGCGGACACGCTGCTTTTCCAGACGACGCTTGCGGCGCGTGTGCCGCGTACGTTCAAGCTCTTTTCGGATGGTTCGTTGCGCGCGCCGGTGCAACCCGACGTCCCTGTCGACGAATTGCCGACGGCTTTCCTTTTCGGCGACACGCCGCCACCGGCGGTCGAACATCAGCGGACGCTGGGGCGCGGCCCCGTTCGCACGGCGGTCGAGACGCGCTTTCGGCCGGTCGACCTCGGCGGCGGACGGCAGATCCGCGAAACGCGGGTGACGACGTTCGACCATGCGGCGCGTTTTATCCGGCACGTGTCGACGTTCGCGTTCACGAATCTGGCGTCGGCCGTCGGCGGCCCCGCTTTGCCGTTGGGTACGGCGCCGGATGTCCGTCTGGCGGCGGAACCGGGGCGGGGCTGGCTCGCCGTGGCCTCGCCGGCGGAGAAGGGGACGGCGACGCGGTATGCGGCCGTCGTTCGTGCGGGCCCTGCGGCCGTTCAGACGATGCCGCGCAACGATGTCGTGCTTGCCGCGCCGGTTGCGGCGGGCGAATCCGTCGTCTGGTATGCGTCCGACGGCGCGTCGCACGTGGATTTCCCCGGTTGGCAGACGTACGTGCGTCGGCGGGCGGCCGTTTTACCGTCGCCCCCGGAGGTCATGATTTGGTATAATGGCCAGTCCACACCATGACCGACTTTGTCCATCTCCATCTGCATACCACCTATTCGCTTCTCGACGGCCAGTGCGGTATCAAGCCGCTTGTCAAACGTGCCCGCCAGCAGGGTCTGAAAGGCCTGGCCGTCACCGACCACGGTAACTTGTTCGCCCTCAAGGCGTTTTACGACGAGTGCCGGGCGTCCAAAGGTTATGACGACTTGCCCAAGCTCAAGCCGATTCTCGGTTGCGAGGCCTATGTCACGTCGTCGGGGGATTATCTGTCGCGGGACAAGCATGAAAAGCGTTTCCACCTCTGCCTCCACGCGCTCAACCTGACCGGCTACCACAACCTCGTGCGCCTCATTTCGGAGGCTCACATCCACGGGTTCTATCATACGCCCCGTATCGATCACGCGCTGCTCGAAAAATATCACGAGGGGCTTCACTGCTCCAGCGCCTGCATCGCGGGCGAGGTGGCGCACGCCATCGACATCGGACGCATGGACGAGGCCGAGCGGGTTGCGAAGTGGTACAAGGATCTTTTCGGCTCGCGCTACTCGCTGGAGGTCATGCTCCACAAGTCCACGAAGATGAACATCCCCGGTGACGCGATTGACGATCACCGCCGCCTCTACGCGCGTCAGCAGACCATCGTGAAGGGCATGATCGAACTCGGCCGCCGGCTGGACATCCGGGTCATCGCCACGAACGACGTTCACTTCCTAGACGCGGCGGACGACGATTCGCACGACGTGCTGCTCTGTCTGTCCACGCAGAAGAAGATTTCCGATCCGTCGCGCATGATCTACACGGGGCAGGAGTGGTTCAAGGACGGCGACACGATGGCGCGGCTTTTTCCGGAGAACCCCGAGTTCCTCGCGAACACGATCGAAGTGGCGGAAATGGTCGAGACGTACGAACTCGATTCGCCGCCGATCATGCCGAAGTTCCCTATCCCGCCCGAATTCGGGACGGAGGAATCCTACGCGCAGACGTTCAACGAGGCGACGCTCCAGGAACAGTTCAACACGGCGGACAAGCCCGGCAACTACGACCGTCTGGGCGGATACGAGAAAGTGCTGCGCATCAAGTTCGAGTCCGACTATTTGGCGTCGATGGTCTGGGCGGGCGTCAAACGCCGCTGGGGCGATCCCGCGCCGCAGGAGGTCGTCGAGCGCGTCCAGTTCGAGCTTGACACGATTCGCACGATGGGCTTTCCCGGCTACTTCCTGATCGTGCACGACTACATTTTCGCGGCGCGTGAAATGGGCGTCTGGGTGGGACCGGGGCGCGGCTCCGCCGCCGGCTCGGCCGTCGCCTACGCGCTTGGCATCACGAACGTCGACCCGATCAAGTACGACCTCCTGTTCGAACGCTTCTTGAACCCCGACCGCATTTCCATGCCGGATATCGACGTGGACTTCGACGACAGTGGACGCGGCCGTGTGCTCGAATACGTGACGCAGAAGTACGGCCAGGATCACGTGGCCCACATCGTCACGTTCGGGCAGATGGCCGCGAAGAGCGCGATCAAGGACGTCGGGCGCGTGATGGACTATCCGCTGTCGGACACGAACAAGCTCGCCGCGCTCGTGCCCGACACGCCGAAGATTACGTTCAAGAAAGCCCGCAAGGAAAGTCCCGAACTGGAGGCGGCGTTCAACACCGACGATCCTGTCGTCCACACGCTGATGGAGCGGGCGGAACGTCTTGAGGGCTCTATCCGCCAGCCGGGCGTCCACGCCTGCGGCGTCATCATCTCGCGCGATCCGCTGATCGACACGCTGCCCGTGATGCCGACGGAGAACGAATCGTTGCTGACGACGCAGTACGACGGTCATTTCGTGGAACCCGTCGGTCTGCTGAAGATGGACTTCCTGGGGTTGAAGACCCTGACCGTCGAAAAGGAGTGTGTGGAACTCATCAAGCAGTTCCGTGGCATCGACTTGAATCCGGACGACATTCCCGACGACGACAAGGAGACGTACGAGCTGTTCGGGCGCGGCGAGACGACGGGCCTCTTCCAGTTTGAATCGGACGGGATGAAGAAGTACCTCATCGAACTCCAGCCGGAACGCCTGTCCGACCTGGTGGCCATGAACGCACTCTACCGTCCCGGCCCGCTCGCCTACATCCCCACGTTCATCAAGCGCAAGAAGGGCGAGGAACCAATCGCCTACGACCATCCGCTGATGGAGAAGTACCTGAAGGATACCTACGGCGTGACGGTCTACCAGGAGCAGGTCATGTTGCTCTCGCGGTTGCTCGGCGGTTTCACGCGCGGCATGTCCGACAAGCTCCGCAAGGCGATGGGTAAGAAACAGCTCGCCGTGATGGAGGAGCTGAAAGTCAAGTTCGTAGACGGCTGCCTCAAGAATCCTGAATTCCGCATCGACAAGTGGCAGGACGAAAAGGAGGCGCGCAAGCTCATCGACAAGATCTGGGACGACTGGAAGGCGTTCGCCTCGTATGCGTTCAACAAGTCCCACGCCGTGTGCTATGCGTGGGTGGCCTACCAGACCGGCTTCATGAAGGCCCACTATCCGGCCGAATTCATGTGCGCCCAGATTTCGTCCGAAATCGGCAACTTCGACAAGCTCCCTGGCTTCGTCGCGGAGGCGGCCTCCATGGGGTTGGACGTGTTGCAGCCGGACGTCAATGCATCGTGGGTGCGTTTTTCGCCCGTCGAGGGGCGCAAGGAGATCCGCTACGGGTTGGCCGGCGTGAAGGGCGTCGGCGCGGCCGCCGCCGAGGCGATCATCGCCGAGCGCGAGAAGAACGGCCCGTACAAGGGTCTGATGGATTTCTGCACACGCCTCTACGCGGCCGCCGTCGTGAACAAGCGCGTGCTGGAAAATCTGGTCAAGTGCGGCGCGTTTGATTCGTTCATCGTGGCAGACCGGTCGTTCCACCGGGCGCGGTATTTCAACAACATCGAGTTCACGCTCAAGCGGGCGGCGAGTCGGGGGAAGGAGCGGGCGAGCGGGCAGATGGACATGTTCGGCCTGCTGGCGCCGGATGAGGACACGTCGGATCGCGAACTGGCGGACTGTCCGCGCTGGCCGGCGGCACAATGTTTCAAGGATGAACGTGATTTGACGGGCATCTACATGACGGGGCATCCGCTGGGCGCGTTCAAGCGCGTGCTGTCGTCTCTCGCCACCTACAATCCGGCCGATCCGCCGGAGATTCCGTTCTTCGAGGAAATCGGTGCGCCGCGACAACTGCGCGTGCCCGTCCGCGTAGTCGGAATGCTCACGGCCTGCCAGGTTCGGATGTCCAAGCCGAAGAAGGAAGGGGACGTGCCGATGCCTTGGGCCGTGCTCACGCTCGACGTGGGCGGGGACGTGGAGACGGAGGCCCTCTGCTTCATGCGGACGTATGCCAAGTACAAGGACTGGATGCCGGAGAGCGTCGACAAGCCCATCCTGCTCTGCTGTGAGTTGATGCACCGCGTGGATCGCGATACGAAAGCCGAACTGCCGGAACTCCAGTTGCTCGTCTGCGAAGCTTATCCGCTGGAAGTCGGTGTGCGGAAATTCTCGAAGGCGCTGCATGTGGACGTCGCCTACGAAGATGCCAAACTGGTTGAAAAGGTTGCGCAGCTCAAGGCGTTGGCCGACCGTTTCCCCGGTCACATGCGGATCGTGCTCGATCTTGGTTACGCCAACGGGATGAAGGTGTCGATCGATACGGGTATCGCGGGCGTCGAGCCGGAGGGCGAGTTTTTCACCGCGCTTGAGAAAATCGTTCCGGGCGGCTACCATTTGGCCGCCATCAAAGAGATTTTCCTCGAAGCGCCGGAGAAGAAACCCTGGGAACGCCGCGACTCA
Organism: uncultured Lentisphaeraceae bacterium; assembly: GCA_964482645.1. Lineage (GTDB taxonomy): Bacteria > Verrucomicrobiota > Kiritimatiellia > RFP12 > UBA1067 > RUG572. Next base: position 5,872 of record CAYZYQ010000019.1, read on the forward strand.
TGACGCACCTGTTCTTCCTTTGATTTGCGCCTTGATTTCCCCCTCCGAAATGGGTATAATCATGAACCAAATTCTGGAGTTCGGATCATGGCGAAAATCAAGCTCACGAAAACGGAACTGAAAGCGCAGACGGACGCGTTGAAGCGTTTCCAGCGGTTTTTGCCCATGCTTCAGCTGAAGAAACAGCAGTTGCAAGGCGAAATCGCGGGTATCACCGCCAAGGCCGCCGCCGTTTCCGCGCGCGAGCAGGCCGTCCGTGCGTCGTTGAACGGCTGGGTGGGGTTGCTCGCCACGGGTGAAGACCTCCTCGGCGGCCTCGTCACGGTCACGTCCGTCCGCACGTCGAGCGCCAATATCGCCGGCGTGGAAATTCCCGTCTTTGACGGTATCGAAACGGACGTGAAACCGATTGACTTATGGGCCACGCCCGCGTGGATTGACGACGCCGTCGTGGCGTTGAACGACATTCTCACCTTGCAGGGCGAACGCGCCGTGCTGGAACGGCAGCGCGACCTTATCGCGGACGAATTGCGTACGACGTCCCAGCGCGTGAACTTGTTCGAGAAGGTGAAGATTCCCCAGTGCAAGGAGAACATCCGCATGATTAAAATCAGCCTCGGCGACGAACAGACCGCCGCCGTGACACGCGGCAAGATCGCCAAGTCCCGTGGCGTCGAGGAGGCCTGCGCATGATCGTTCCGATGAAACACCTGACGCTGCTGTGCGTGGCGTCCGAAGGGGAGCAGACGCTGGAAAACCTGCGGGATCTTGGTTGTTTGCAACTGGATTTCTCTACCGCCGCATCCGCCGCATTCGTCCAGGCGAAGGAGGACGTGTCGGACGCCGAACGCGCCGTGCGTATCCTCGCAAAAGCCGCGAAGGAATACGCGGGCGTGTCGGGCACGGGGCGGTTTGACGCGGTGGCCGACGGCGATCTTGCGGCGGCCGTTTTGGCGACGGATCGCGAACGTCAGACGCTCCTCGACGAGGCGGAGAAACTGCGCCAGACAATTCGCGTCTATGCGCCGTTTGGCGATTTCGATCCCGCGTTGGCGGCCGCGTTGCGGACGAAGGGGCTGTCCGTCATCCTCGCGAAGGGACGCAAGGGATTGCGGCCCGACGCGGCGGCGGGCGGTTACGTGCAGCGGCTGGGAACGGACGCGCGCGCGGACTATTTCGTGTGCGTCAACACCGACGTGCCGGATGGCTGCGAGGCCGTACCGTTGCCGGCGGAGCGGCTGTCGGTCACGCGCAAACGGTTGTCCGCCCTGGGCGATCGGATTGCCGCCGCCGGGGGCGATCTTGCGGCCGCCCATGCGCGGGCGGATGCGATTACGCGGCAGACGCCCGCGTTGAAGGACAAGGTTGATTTCGCGGCGGCGCGGGACGTGCTGGCTGCGCACGGCGCGGTGTCCGCGCTCGAAGGCTGGATTCCCGTGGATGCCGTCGCGGCGGTGCGGGCGAAAGCGAAAGATCGGGGGTGGGGCATTCTCGTTCGCGACGTGGCGGATGGCGAGAACCCGCCGACGTTGATTCGTCCGCCGAAACTCTTCCGGCCCGTCGTGGCGATGTTCGAGGGGCTGGGCATCGCGCCCGCCTACACGGAGGCGGACGTTTCGGTGCCGTTCATGTGCTACTTCGCGCTTTTCTTCGCGATGCTCGTGGGCGACGGCGGCTACGGTGCGATTCTGCTGATGTTTGTGCTCGTGGGCTGGTACAAGACGCGGCCGCAGAAGCCGGGGGGGCGGCGGCCAACTCTTGTGGCGAGCTGGCTGGCGCTCTTGACGGTCTTCTCGGCGGCGACGATCATCTGGGGCCTTTTGTCGAACACGTGGTTCGGCGAAGGGCTGCCCTGTGCGCAGAACTGGCCGACGGTGAAATGGCTGGCCGATCCGTCCTACAACAACATGATGCTGCTCTGCTTCACGATCGGCGTGTCGCACTTGATGCTGGCGCGGATCTGGACGGGGCTGTGCATGTTGAACGACCGGACGTGTCTGAGCCAATTCGGATGGGCGGGCATCCTGCTCTTCATGTACCTCGTCACGAACGCGATTGTCGGCATTTTCGACGGCATCCCCACATGGGGCTACTGGATGTTCGGCTTGTCGCTCGTCGGCGTCTTCGGCTTTACATTGAAAGGAAGCGAATTCAAGACGCGTGGGATTGAACTGGGAATGTTGCCGCTCAACATCATGAGCGCGTTGGGCGACATCATTTCCTACGTCCGCCTCTTCGCCGTCGGGCTGGCGTCTGTGAAGGTGGCGCAGAATTTCAACATGATGGCCACGGGGCTGGACTGGCCGCTCTGGCAGAAGTTCATTCCGATGGTGGCGATCCTGCTGATTGGGCACGGGCTCAATTTCGCGATGGCGGGGTTGGCGATCCTCGTCCACGCGGTGCGTCTGAACACGCTGGAATTTTCCAGTCACAAGGGTATTTCGTGGTCGGGGTACGCCTACGCGCCTTTTCGGCGGCATTGAACGGCAAATCAAATTTCCAACTAAAAAGGAGAATCGAAAATGGATGTAATGGTTGTTTCTGGAGCGATTGCGTGTCTGGGTCTGAGCGCGGCCGGATCGGCGTTCGGCACGGGTCTGACGGCGGCGTCCGCCGTGGGCGCGTGGAAGAAGTGCTACGTCGCGAACAAGCCGGCGCCGTTCATTCTGCTCGGCCTCGTGGGTGCGCCGATTACGCAGACGCTGTACGGCATGATCCTCATGTTCGTCATGTTTGGCAAGACGGCCATTCCCGGCGCGGGCATTCCGCTGCTGGTGCTGGGCATCTTTGCCGGATTTGCCATCGGCCTCTCCGCGTTCCTCCAGGGGCGCGTGGCGGCGGCGGCTTGCGACGCGCAGGCGGAGACGGGGCAGGGCCTGACGCTCTACTTCGCGTCGTTGGGCATTATCGAGACGGTGGCCATCTTCACGATGGTCTTCACGATCATCGCACTTAGCAAGATTGTCTGACGCCATGGGAAATATCTCCGGCGGCGTCTGCCTCGGCTTGCTGCTGTTGGCGGGAAGTCTCTTCGGCGAGGTGTTCACGTCGCCGGACGGGCGCGTGACGGCGGATGTGGCGGCGCGGGACGAAGGTCTCGTCGCCGCCGTTGCCTATGACGGGAAACCGTTGGCGGCGTTGTCGCTGGGCGGCCCCGTGCTGGCGGAACCGTTTACGGGCGGATTGGCCATCGAGAAAATGGAAACGGCCGCCGCCGCCACGACGTGGAAGCCCGTCTGGGGCGACCGCGCCGAAGTCCGGGACGCTTGGCGCGGCGGCATCTACACGTTGCGCGAGAAAGGCGGCCTGAAGCGGACGCTTCGCGTTGAAGTGCGCGTGTACGGCGAGGGCGTGGCGGCGCGTTATACGTTGCCGACACGGGCGGAGACGGTTGTGGACGAAAACACGTTCGTCACCTATCCCGCCGGTTCGGCCGCCTGGGCCATCGCGCATACGGAGGCCACGTTCCCTGCGGACGCGATGCCGATCGACGCGCTCCACGGGCGTTGGATGATGCCTTTGACGGTGGAGGTGCCGGGTGCGGGCGTCTGTTCGTTCCTCGAAGCCCACTGTGTCGGCTACCCGCGCGCGTTGGCGGAGGGGCGTGGCAAGACGGACGTCAAGGTTGCCTTGCAAGGGCGGTCGACGCCGGTGTCGCGGGGCTTCCAATCGCCTTGGCGGGCGCTCGTCACGGCGCCGAACGCCGCGCGGCTGATTGAACACGCAACGCTTGTGCCGAATCTCAACCCACCGTGTGCGCTTGCGGACACCTCCTGGATCGTGCCTGGTCTTACCGTCTCGAATGAAGGCAATTGTCCGATCAAGATGGACGAATTGCTGAAAGTCGGTGAACGTGCGGCGACGGCTCATTTCAAGTACCTTCAGATTGACTGGGGGTGGTACGGTACGGAATGGACGTGGACGGACAAAGACCGCGAGACGTTCCTCAAGACGAATCCCGACTGGAAGGACGATCCGGACTGGGCGCGGAATTCTTACGCGAATCCCCGTGTCGCGGCGAAGGGGCGAGTCGGTTACCGGCCGGATTGGAAGGGCGGCACGACCGTCGATTTGGACATTCCGGCGCTCATTTCTTTTCTGAAGGCGAAAGGCATGGGGCTTTGCCTCTACCTGCATGGACAGGTCATTGAGGTGAATGACATGGACGAACTTTTCGCGCTCTATGCGCGGTGGGGCGTCGCGGGACTCAAACCCGGTTTCGTCCGCTATGGCGATGCGGCGTCGACGGACTGGAATCGTCGTCTCGTCGAAACCGCCGCCCGCCACCGCCTGTGGCTTTGCGTCCACGATGCCCACGTGCCGGACGGCATGGAGCGGACGTATCCTAACCTGATGCTCTGCGAGGGCGGCGGCGGGCAGGAAGGCAACCATCCCGTGCGCCAGGACGTGTGTCTGCCGTTCACGCGCTGTCTGGCAGGGCCGTTCGACTACACGCCGATGTTCTTCGACAAAGGCAAGACGCACGCGCATGCCGTCGCGTTTCTGCTCGTCTATCCAGGCCCGAGCGCCGTTGTGCGCGGGCGGACGCAGACGTATCTATCGGATGCGTCCGGCGCGGACGTGCTGGGGTCTGAACGCGCGTTCATGAAGCAGTTGCCGATGACCTACGACGAGACGCGGGTGCTTGACGCGCAGATCGGCCGTCATCTCGTGGTGGCGCGTCGCAAAGGGCGCACGTGGTATCTGGCCGGCATGACGGGCGCGGCGGCGGTGACGACGACGCTCGATTTCGCGTTCCTGCCGTCGAATGTACCGGCGACGCTGACGTTGTGGAAGGACGACCCTTCGGCGGGTGCGGGGCGTGTGTGCGGCACGGTGCAGGAAACGCGCACGGTTGCTTGTCATGACAAAGTGGTTGTTCCCATGGCGGCGGCGGGCGGTTTCGTGGCGACCGTTCAGTTGCCGTGACGCGATGAAACGAAACGAGGAGAGGCTGTGAACATGAAAAAATCGGTGATGTTGTGTCTGATGGCGGGCGGCATTTGGATGGCAGGTGCGGCGGACGTTGCGTTTCGTCGTCCGGTAATCGTGCCGGAACCGGTCGAACTGACGTATGAAGCCGGGCAGCCGGTGCGGCTCGACAAGCATATGAAACTCGTCGTGACGTGTCCCGACCCTTCGGCGGCGGCGTGGGTTTCTCGAATGTTCGGCGAATGGTACGGGTTCGTGCCGCGCGTGGAAATCGTGAAGGAAGCGGCTGCGGGCGCGAAAGGGGCGGATGGTTATGTGCTGTCGGCGCGGCCCGACCGGATCGTGTTGGGCGGCAATACGTTGCGTGGCGTGAAGTATGCGCTCTACACGTTGCGCCAGGCGGCGGAGCGCGAATCCGTCGGTCGTACGTTGAAGGGGTACTGGTTGCCCGCGCTCGATATTAAGGATACGCCCGCGCTCGACTTCCGAGGCGTCCATTTCTGTTGGTTCCCCGAAAACTCGGCAACGTTCATCGAACACCAGATTCGTCTGGCCGCCTACTACAAGTTCAACTACGTGGTACTGGAAAGCTGGGGGGTGTTCAAGAGCGAACGTCATCCCTACCTGGCGATCAAGGATGCGCCGTTGACCGTCAAGGAGGCGCGGCGTTTGTCCGCGTTGGCGGCCGATCTGGGCGTCACGCTGATTCCGCAATTCAACATCTTCGGTCACGCCGCCGGATCGCGTTCAATGGGCGGCAAGCATATCACGCTCGACGTCCATCCGCAGTATCAGCCGTTGTTCGAGCCGGCCGGCGGTTGGAACTGGTGTCTTTCGAATCCCGACGCCACGGCCGTCGTGCGGGAATATGTGGACGAGATGCACGAGGCGTTCGGCCGGCCGCCGTTCTTCCATGTCGGGTGCGACGAGGCGGATGAGCCGAGTTGTCCGACGTGTCGAGCCGTCCAGCCCTATGCGAAACTTGTGGAGGCGCACATTCTCGCGGTACGCGACCAGCTCAAGGCGCGAGGTGCGCGGATCATGATGTGGCACGACATGCTGCTCGAACGCGGCGACAAGCGGTGGCGGCCGTTCTACGCGAACGGCTCGAAGGACGAGGCGAAGATGGCGGAGACGCTGCCGCGCGACATCGTGATTTGCGACTGGTACTATGGAAACAATTACGGCGGGACGAGCGAACCGAAGTCCTATTCGACGCTGGATTATTTCAAGGGACTTGGCTACTCGACGCTGACGTGTCCGTGGAACGATCCGAAGGGCATTGTGGTGCAAGGGCGCTACGCTCGCGAAGCGGGGTTGTTCGGCATGTTGGAGACGGTCTGGCATCATTTTCGCGGCAACCGGTTCGCGACGATGATGGAGACGGCCGCCGACGCGGCGTGGGGCGCTGCACCGAACGGCGTACGGCGTACGAATCCGTCCGTCGGGTCGCGGCCGTTCGCCGTCCATTGGCGTCAGATCGGCTGGGACATGGGCATTTCCGACTACGCGGAGACGGGGTTTTACGATACGACCGTCACGCGGGACGTGTTGGATCGCTGAGACGTGTCGGACGATTGAAAACGGCGGTTCGCTATTTACAATCGTATGACAATCCATGTTCGGTGGCGTGCTATACTATGACCCAGCTACGGCAATGTCAACCATCCCCCTCCCTCACCAGCATTGCCGTAGTTTTTTTGTTGTCATATGACATCGGCGCGACGGCTGTGCGTGGAAGAAAAGAGATGATTCGGAGGCTTTTCAGATGAAAGCGATGTGTTTGGACGAAGCGGCGACGTTCGTGTGGACGGACGTGCCGGATCCCGTGTGCCGGGGCGCGTTCGACGTTCGGATTCGGGTGAAGGCCTGTGCGGTCAACCGGGCCGATCTCATGCAACGCGCGGGCGTCTATGCGCCGCCGCCGGACTGGCCGACATGGCCGGGCCTTGAATGCGCGGGCGAAGTGGTGGAATGTCCGCCCGGCGGTCGTTTCGCTGTCGGCGACCGGGTTTGCGCCTTGCTGGGCGGCGGCGGGTATGCCGAAGAGGTCGTCGTGCCGGCGGGGATGTGTCTGCCGCTCCCGAAAGGTTTCACGTTCGCGGAGGCCGCCGCCATTCCGGAAGTCTACGCGACGGCCTACCTCAATCTGCGGTTCGTGGGCGACCTCCAGCGTGGCGAGACGTTTTTCATCAACGGCGGCGAGGGTGGCCTAGGAATTGCGGCCATCCAGCTGGCCCGGCACGTCTTCGGCGCACGGGTGGTGGCTCAGGTGGCGTCGGACGCCAACGGCGCGTTTTGCCGCGCCGTCGGGGCGGATGTCACGGTCAATCGCTTTACGGACGACCTCGTGCGGACGCTGACCGCAAATCCGCCGGACGTGGCCATCGATCCCGTGGGCGGGCCGCTCATGGGCGCCTGTATCGCCACCATGCCGTATCGCGGCCGTTGGATTTCGCTCGCCTGCATGGCCGGGGCGGAGACGACGCTCGACGTCAATCTCCTCTGGCGCAAAAACCTGCGCGTGATCGGATCTACGCTGCGGTCGCGGACAAACGTTGAAAAGGCGCAAATTCTGGACGGTCTTTTTCACGATGTCTGGCCGTGTTTCGAGGCGCGGACGTTCACGCCGCGCGTCCACGCGGTACTGCCCATTGCGGACGTTGCCGAGGCGCATCGCATTCTTGAGGCTGGCGAGAACCGGGGCAAGGTCGTGCTGGCAGTTTGATCGGCGGGTCGTGCCGTCCATCCAATTTCAACAAACAAAAGGAGTTCACCTATGCAATCACGTCGTTCCTTCCTTCAACTCGCCGCGCTGGGCGCGGTCCCTTTTCTTGCCGGCGGCTGCGTGTCGGCGGGCGCATCCTGCCGTTCCAAGGCGGACAAGAAGGTCAAGTTCCAGTTCGGCATGGCCGGCTACACGATGCATAAGCTCAATCTTCAGCAGACGTTGGACATTCTCAAGAAGACGGATATCCACAATCTCTGCGTGAAGGACTTCCATCTACCGATTCATGCGACGGATGCCGAAATCAAGGCGTTCAAGGACAAATGTGCGGCGGCGGGTGTGACGCCCTACGCGGCGGGTCCGCTCTACACGCGGACGAACGCGGAGGTGCGCCGCTTCTTCGCCTATGCGAAGCGTCTGGGCGTGAAGACGATCGTGGGCGTTCCGTATGACGCGGGCGACGCGAAGGATTCCTGGAACAAGCGCAAGGGGTCGCGCAAACAGTTGGAATACATCGACACGCTCGTCAAGGAGTTCGACATTCGCTACGCCATCCACAACCACGGCCCGGCGTCGCCTGAAATGTATCCGGACGTATCCTACGGTTGGAATCTGGTCAAGGATCTCGATGCGCGGATTGGCTTCTGCATGGACGTCGGCTGGGAGTACGGGACGCACGATGCGGCGGGACGCGAACCGATGCAGGCTCTTCTCGATTCGATCCACACGTATGGTTCGCGCATCTACGACCTCCACTTCAAGAATTTTGAACTCAATCGTCCGAACGGCTGTTCGATTCCACTGCCGCGTGGCAAGATCGATTTCGTGCGCGTGATGCAGGCGCTCGTCGACATCGACTATCGAGGCGTTTGTGCGTTGGAATACGAACGCGATTTCGACAATAACCTCGCCGCGATTGCCGAATGCGTTGGCTACTGGCGCGGCATTGCCGACACGCTCAACCGCGCAGGCTAGGCGCATACTTCGCGCACGGCGGCGGCCGGAATAAGTTGGAACAGCGGTGAATCTTCTGACAGACAGACTGTCGCCGATTTTCCGGCGGTATTTGTTTGCGGCGTTTGGTTCGACGACGGTCGCCGCCGTCTATGGCATTGTGGACATGATCGTCGTGGGCCAGTCGCAAGGTCCCGACGGCGTGGCGGCGCTTGCCGTCGTGCTGCCACTCTGGACGATCATCTATGCGTTCGGTCTCATGATGGGCATCGGCGGCGGCATCCTGTTCGGCAAGTTGAAGGGGAAGACGTGCGCACGTATCGAGAAGGCGAACGAGTATTTCACCGCGTCGGTTCTGTTCGGGCTGACGGTGGCTGTGGCGACGCAGATCGGTGTGGCGGTCTGGGATCGTGAACTGCTTGCGGCGTGCGGGGCGCGTGGACACGTGCTCGACCTGGCGCTGGCCTACATTCGCCCGCTCAAATACCTGCTGCCGTTCTTCCTCTTCACGCAGTTGCTGGGCGGATTTCTTCGGAATGACAACGCGCCGAATTTGGCGATGGCGGCCGTCCTTGCCGGCGGCGCGTTGAATATTTTTGGCGACTGGCTGTTCGTCTTCCCCCTCGGTTGGGGAATGTTCGGCGCGGGGTTGGCGACGGGGCTGGGCGCGGTGTTGACGGTCTGCGTCCAGTGCCTCCATTTCTTCCGTCCCCACACGTTGGGCTGGCGACGGCCCACTGTGCCGTTCTTCAAGATGAAGACGATTTTCATCGTCGGTTTTTCGGCCTTTTTCATCGATCTTTCCGTTGGCATCGTCACTGTGTTGTTCAACCGTCAGATTCTCGTCTACATGGGTAACTCCGCGCTTGCCGTCTTCGGCGTTTTGCAGACGATTATCATGATGACGCAATGCTGTGCCTATGCGGCCGGACAGGCGGCCCAGCCGATTCTTTCCATCAATTTGGGCGCGGGACGGTTCGACCGTGTGCGGGAGACGCGGCGGCTGGCGCTCGTCGCCGTCGCGATCATTTCGGCTGTCTGGTTTCTGCTGCCCGAATGCTGGCCAAACGGATTCGTGCATCTCTTCATGAAGCCCACGCCCGACGTGTTGGCCATTGCGCCGGACATTCTGCGGTTGTACGGCCTTTCGCTTCTGCTGTTGCCGTACAACATTTTTGCGGGATATTACTTCCAGTCCATCTTGCGGCCCAAAGACGCGCTTGTCGTGTCGGTCATGCGCGGCCTTGTCGTGAGCGGAACGTTCGTCTTCCTGCTGCCCGCCGTTTTCCCGACGTGGACGCTTTGGTTGGCCATGCCGTTGACCGAACTCGCCACCGCCGCCTACGCGGTCCGCCGGATGTTCGCACCCCGCACATAGTACGTGTGTTAACTGGAACGTCTGCCGTGCATGACGTTTCCAGTGCCTTGAAGAAACTCCGGCACGTGCGTACGGCTGGTGCCCCAGCGTCACTGTGCGCCGTTGTCACGTAACCTGTTCTGGGCGATCAAATGTTCCCACCGCAAGGGGAGGGTGAGTGCGTTTCCGTTTCGCTGATAGTAGTCCACAAGGGAACTGATCAACAGCCGGATGAGGGTGGAAGAGGTCAGCCCAGTTTCATCGGCAATTCTTGCAACCTGGACTTTCTCTTCCTCGGTCAATCTGACCGGTAATGCAGAACCTTTCTTCGGACGCATAGTTCGACTATTATACCGCGAAAAAGTTGGAACACCTCCTTGAATAGTGTATAACAATGTGATACACTATTTGAGCTTTCAAATCCATGGGAGCAAGGCAGAAAGGGAACATGAAAAATACGATACCATTGGTGATTGCGGTCGTTCTGGGCTTGATTGCGGTGTTCGCGGTCAGCCGTATGATTCGTCCCAAGGACATGGGGCAGAATAATCGGTACGTGTGGGTTGTCTCTGCCGCGAAGGATATCGGCGTCAAGGACGGAGCGATTAAGGAATCGTGGCTGATGAAGCGCCGGGCGGAGGTATCCTCGATTCCGGCTAAGGCCATTCCGTGGGAGCAGGTCAACCGCGTGGTCGGGCAGAGTACGGTGCGGGCGATTTCGCGTAACGACTACATTCTGTCGAGCGATGTTGCTGGCATGGAAATCCGTCTGAACAGCACGTTGTCCGAAGGCGAATGGGCCGTTCCGGTGACGTTCTCGGATCCTGTACTCGTCCGTTTCCTCCAGCCGGGTGATGAAATCGCGATTCTTGCGACATCCGTTTCCCGAAAACTTGTTCAACAGAAGGACATGAGCGAGAAAGCGGAGACGGTTGAAGAGCGCACGACGAGCGTCGTCTTTCCCTGCGTCCGCATTTTGGACATCGGTAAAGGCGATGGCATTCGCCGCGACGACGACGCGGGGCAGAACGGTACGGTCATCGTGTCGCTGAATCCACAACAGGCGGCGACGCTTGTGGCCGCGCAGCGCCAGATGGAACTCTATCCGGCACTCCGCCGCGCGAACGACACCCGTTCCATGAAGCGCAAGGACGTCGGTATTGTCACGGATGCGACGTTGAACGGATTGAAAGACCAGCTTGAACCGATTGTTCTGCCGGACAACGCGGCGGGCAAATAAGCAACGGATGAAAGGAACAGGGACATGAAAAAAACATTCACGTACATCGCCGCCGCACTCTTGGCGGTATGTGTTGGAGCCAAGGAAATCGAACAGATTTCCGTCGTCGAGAATGAATCGGTGACGATCACAGCGCCGTTCGCCGTCAAGAACTACGCGCCCTCGAACAAGGACGTGGCGCGGATTGAAGTTGTCGGCAACACGACGTTGCGCGTCACGGCGCTCAAACGTGGTCGTTGCGACCTCGATGTGACGGGCGACAACGGCCTCTATCAGAAATACGAGATTTCCGTTGTCGGCGATTTGGCATCCGTTCTTGAAACGCTGACCATGGATCTTGACACCGTTCCGGAAGTCCGTGCCGAAATCCGTGGTAATTTCATCCGTTTGGACGGCGAAGTGTCGGCCATCTTGAAATGGGAGTATCTGACGAAGGTTTGCGCCAACTACGGTTCCATCGTCAAGAATTTCGTGAAGTTTTATCCGGGACCAGAAATTCTGATCCGGCTGAAGGAGACGCTTGAACAGGCGGGGTTCACAGTTCAATTCACGCGCCTGGAGGGTGATGCGAAGAAGTGGCCGCACCGGACGGTCGCATTGGATCTCAACAAGAAAACGCGCGTCCTGTGCGTTCAGGCGCGGTTGTTCCACGACGCGGAGCGTGTACGCATTCTCTCGATTCTCAAGGCCGAGCCGTGGTTGGCGCTCAATGTGGACGACGACTGGAAGAAGCCGGTCGTCGTACCTGAAGACAAGGCGCCGTATGCGATCAAGTCTCTCTTGGCGTTCCATATGGACAAGCCGGTCGTCCGCTTGAGCGTTGCGTACATGGCCATCGGTGAATCCGACCTCAAGAACATTGGAAATCCCAACGCGACGACGGGGAACGGCGTTCTTGGTCTGGACGGTACGTTTGGCATCATTCGCGATCTCGTTCACGGCGAGACGGCATCCAAGACGGCGACGATCGGCGCGTCGTTGGATGTGACGGCTCGTTTCCTCAAGCAGAACAACATCTCTCGGATTAGCGACACGGGATACACGCTTGTCGAAAGTTGGGATCCCGCCGGCGCCAAGTTCAAAAGCGGAGGTACGCGCTTTGTCAAGGTCCATGGTCGCGATGTCGCCGATTTGAAGGAAATCCCCTACGGGTTTACGATTAATACGAAGGGCGGTCTTGTGGACGAGAAGACGATGTCCTGCGATTTTGATTTCGGCATCACGACGATTGTCTACGTCGAGGGGGACGACACATATGACCGCAAGGAGGATTCGTCGAAGCAGAAGGTTACGCTTCCGATTGGAAAGACGACGCTCATCGGTGGATTTAAGGACATGGTTGACCGTAATACGCCGCCGTCGGGGCTACCGTTTCTGCGTAACACGCCGATCATGAACTGGTTTGTCGCGGAATCCGGCAAGTCCGTCACCGACCGCCGTCTTGTTATGCTCGTCTGCCCAGAAATCGTCGACAGCACGCAGGACGCGAAGCCGGACGTAGATCGTGAAATCAACATTCGTGTGCAGGAACAGGGGTCGAAGGACACGGACGAGGTTCTGGAATCGCGCAAAAACCACGACAGTGCCTGGAGCTGGCTCACTAACTGGTTTTCTTTCTGATGAAACTCCGTATTTCGTGCGTGAATACCAGCGGGGAGCGGTTCGTCGAACTGCCCTCCGCCGGTGGAATGGTGAGCGTCGGCCGCCACAAGGACAGTGACGTACTGTTGTCCGAAGCCGCCGTGTCGCGAATGCACGCACGGTTCACGGTGAGCGAAGGACGGTTGTTCGTCGAGGATGTGGGCAGTCGGGCGGGGACGTTCGTCAACGACGTCCGCGTGAACGGCATGGCCCCCGTCCATGTGGGCGATATCGTCCGAATTGGCTCCTATCGGCTCGAACGCGCCGACGAAACCTCCTATCCGAATACCGTGACACGCACGGGGTCACCCGCCGTCGCAACCGAGGCCCTGCATACGGGCGATTTCGCCGAAGCGTTTAAAGACGCTTCACTGCTCTGCACGGACGAGATGATGGCGATGAAAGCCCGCATCCACAATCTGGTGTTGGCGAAAATCGATCCGATGCGGCGGAACGTGGACGTCATGAAGGACGAGGAGCTGGCCAGCCGGGCGACAGAGTGCCTAGATCAGGTTTTACGGGAAGTCCGCCACACGTTGCCGGACGGCATTCCCCTCGCGTTGCTACGTCAGTCGCTGCTTGACGAACTGACGGGGTTCGGCCCGCTTGAGCCGATGATCCATAATTCGGACATCACGGAAATCATGGTCAACGGGCCGAATCGCATTTTCGTCGAAAGCAAAGGACGTCTTTACGAAACGGGCGTCCGATTCTTCAACGAGAAGCATTTGATCCAGATTGTCCAGCGAATCGTTGAACCACTGGGACGCCATGTGGACGATGCCAGCCCGATGGTCGATGCTCGTCTGCCGGACGGCAGCCGCGTGAACGCCGTCGTGCCACCATTGGCGTTGGACGGTGCGTCGCTGACCATTCGGAAGTTTTCGGAGAAACGGTTGACGACGGACGACCTCGTCAATTTCGGTTCAATGACTCATGAAATGGCGCTCTTCCTGGAAGAAGCCGTCCATGCACGGCAGAACATTCTGGTATCGGGTGGCACGGGATCCGGTAAGACGACGTTGTTGAACATTCTTTCGCAATTCATTCCGGAGTGTGAACGTCTGGTGACGGTCGAGGATTCCGCCGAACTCCGCCTTTCCCATCGGAACATCGTGCGGCTTGAAGCGCGTCCGGCCAACGTGGAAGGCAAGGGGCGCATTACGATTCGCGATTTGGTGATCAACTGTCTGCGGATGCGGCCGGATCGTATCATTGTCGGCGAATGCCGTGGCGCCGAAGCGCTTGACATGCTTCAGGCGATGAACACGGGACATGACGGATCGCTGACGACGGCCCATGCCAACAATCCCCGCGACGTACTGGCTCGATTGGAGAACATGGTGATGATGGCGGGATACGATCTGCCGTCCACGGCCATCCGCGAACAGGTGGCGAGTGCCATTGATTTGATCGTCCAGCAGACGCGCCTTGGAGACGGTTCGCGAAAAATCGTCAAAATCGTCGAGATTACGGGGCGTGAGAACGATGTCATCCAAATGCAGGACATCTTTGAATTCCAGCAGACGGGAATCGACGAAAACGGAAACATTCAAGGCGAATATCGGGCGACAGGCAACATTCCGTTCTTCATCGAGGAACGGCGCAAGCGGAATCAGCTGGCGCTCGATATGTCCGTCTTCGTCCCGCGTGTCTAGAGGTGGCAGATGATAGTGGAAATCGCAACATATTCACTCGTCTTTGCAGCTGTGGTCGTGGCGATTTTCGTCGTTGTCCAGACGTTTCGTACACTCGATGGGACGGGGTGGCTGTCCTATCTGGGGCCACGTTGGGTGGCGCATTACCGCGAACGGCAGCGGCGGCAGGCGTTCGAGTCGAAAATCCTTGATTTGACGATGGGACTGGCCGGTGCGATGAAAGCGGGCATGGCGTTGCCGCAGGCGCTGGAGAAGGTAGGGGCGCAGATGGGGGGGGGTGATGCGCGACGAAATCGCAATCATGTTGCGGGAGTACCGCCTTGGTATCAGTATCGCAGATGCGATGGGGCGGTTGGCGACGCGGATGCCGTGTGAGGACATGCGGCTTCTGACGTGTTCGGTCAGATTGACGATCCAGACAGGCGGGAGTCTGGTGGATGTCCTGTCGCAGATGGTGGAGACGATTCGACAGCGTACGGAATTCCACGAAAAACTGAGGACACTGACGGCACAGGGACGCTTCGAGGCGATGGCGATGGCCGCCGCCCCATTGGCCGCGTTCGTGATTCTCTACGTGTGCCAGCCCGATCTCATGCGTCCGCTTGTGACGACCACGATCGGGTGGGGGGCGATTGGCATCATGCTCGTGCTGGAAGTCATCGGTTTTGTTTTCATTCGCCGGATTGTCACAATCGAGGTGTGAGATGAATCTGATTTTCAACACCTACTTCGTCTACGGATGCGTCTTTCTGGCCGTCGTGCTGCCCGTGGCATTGTGGCGACGCGGGGTACATGTGGATGCCGGGAATCATGCTGCCGACAATCTGCCGGGGATTTTCAAGATGACTTGGAATCTCGTGGGGATTTTCGAGTTCCCGTTCGGCGTGCCCGTCGCGAAACTTTTCCCACGTCAGGCGGCGGCGTACCGTAAACGGATTCCCGCATCGGGCTTGCCGTTGACGGCGGAGAAAATCTTTTGCGCCCAGATTCTCTCTTTGGCTGGCGCGGGCGTTCTGGGGGGCTTGCTCTTTTGGATGCCAGGGGTGAGTCCGATTGGCGCGAGTCTTCTGGCGGCGATGTTGATACTCGTTGCATGGAGTTATCCGGCTGTGGCGTTCGAGTCGTACGTCCAGTGGCGGCAGACGGAGATTACGCGGACGCTACCGTTCGCCATTGACTTGATTGGCAGTGCGATGCGGGCGGGACTTGAATTTGGCGCGGCGCTCCGCTATTTCGTGGGGTTGAGGATGAAAGGCCCGTTGACCGATGAGTTCGGTAAAGTCCTTCAGCAGATTGAACTGGGGAAGACACGGACGGAAGCGTTGTCCGACATGGCGGCTCGTGTCGATGTCGAGGCATTCACCTCGTTCGTCGGCGTGGTTACATACGGCACGGAAATCGGTGCGTCGATTAGCGACACGTTACGCATCCATGGTGAGGAACTGCGGCACGCACGTTTTCATTTGGCCGAACGCAAGGCGACCCGTGCGCCGTCGTTGATGATTTTGCCGATGGCGCTTTTCATTATGCCGGCGGTCTTCATCATCGTCATCACGCCAGTTGTTATGAAAATGAAGGGAACGGGAATCGGTGCGCACTGATCGCGGAGAAACACGCATGGCTATGCCCAGCACTTGGAAAGTGACGGTCGTTGGTGGCGACGAGAACGGCATGGACTTCACGTTCCCTGCGAACAAGTCCGTGCTGATCGGGCGTTCACGCAGTGCCGATTTGCGTCTGAAAGAACCCGACGTGTCGGGGCGGCATGTCGAACTTTTCGTGGATGTGGATGGTACGCCGCAGATTCGTAACCTGAGCCGCTACACCACATGGGTCAACAGCCGAGAAATGCCGTCGGGTGCGACACTGTCCCTCGCGGTTGGCGACACGGTGGAACTCGGTCGGCGCGTTCGTGTGCGCGTGGATGCCGTCCCGCGTCCATCTACCGTCTCTGCTGATATTTCCGCCCCCTTGCCCGTTCCCACGGCCGTCATGGAGGAATCGATGATGACGTCGCCGGGAGACGGCACGTTCACAGGCACGCGAGGTGGTGAGACGGGGGCGACGCATTTGCCCGATGCGACGCTTGCCACGCGATTTCCCGCGCAGGTGTCCGTCACGGGATATGCCGACGAGACGATTGCCGAGCCGGGCGTCGTTCAGACGGAGAGTGGCGCGGCGGAAGACGGCGAGACATGCGAACTGGAAACGCGCGTCGGTTCATTCGAGGAAGTCCTGCAACGGCGACGCGAACTGGAACGCCGTGCGCGTCTGCATAAAGTCGTCGTTGCGGTGTGTTTCGTGTTCGTCGCGCTCTTTTTGGCGGCACTCTGGTTCATATCCCGGACGACACGGGAAACACGCGAAATGGCCTATCCGGCAGACGCGCATGGGCGTCCCGATTCGGCGTCGTACATCCTGCGCGATGCGAACGGGTTGGCGTTGGTGAAGGTGGACTTTCCGCGCCATCCCAAGATGGATGTGAATGAATCGTCGGACTCCAACGGCGTGTCCGTTCTTTCGTTCATGGGACGCGACCGCGATGTACCGTTCTATTTGCAGTTGGATGCCGTTTCGCGTCGGGAGGAACTGGAGATGGATCTGATGTCCTCTGTTCGCGCCTGGTTCAAACGAACGGAGAATGCGGGCGCGGGATTTGTATTCGACGAGCGCATGAAGGACGAGTTGCGTCCGGCGTTTTTTGAGGATGCGTTTCCCGGTTCTTGCCAGTCGAAATCGCTCTACGGTGTCCGTTTCGTGACGTTCGAGTACAAACGGACGTGGCAGCGCGACGGACGGTTATGGCATGGGGTGCTGATCTATTTCCGCAGTGGGGATACGGTTTACGTGCTTCGTCGCGAGATTCCCGAACTTTATTGGGAACGGGGTGCCTACCGCATCCGTGCAGATCCGAATCTTGCAATCTACTCGACGTTCATCGATTCCTACTGGGAGTCGCCGGGCATGGCGAACCTGCCCATTGATCGTTCGACGAGCGACCTCATGGCGTCGATTCGGACGATACTCTCCAAGGAACGCGCAAGCGATTGGCCGTTTCTCAAACGGGAACTGGACGCCACACTCGTCAAGACGTGGCGCGACGATCCGAAGACACGCGATTTGGCGCAGTCGTGTCTACGGCAGTTCCGTGAAGTGCTGCGCGTGTACTACTATGGCAAATACAACGCCTACATGAATGCGAAGGACAATCATGACGTACGTCGGATGAACCGTGTTCGTCTGGACTGCCAGATGGTTTTCGACAACCCGGACGAACGGTATTACTTCCTGGTCGGAAATCCGGAGGTGTGGTGATGGCGAAGACGGCCTACTCACTCGTTCTGAAATCGCAGAGCAAGACGCTCGGCACCCTGTGCGTGGAAGCCGGGGGCGACACGGTGCAGGTTGGGCGGTCGCACGTGTGCGCCCTGCGGACGCCCGACGGCGATTTGTCAGTGAGTGCCGTCCATGCGAAGGTCTATTGGAAGGGCGGTACGCTCCTGTTGGAAGATGTGGGCAGCCGAAACGGTGTCTACTATCGTGGCCTCCGCCTGAAAAAGCCACATCGGATGGCGCCGGGCGACGTCTATGCGATTGGCAACTGTTCACTGTTGTGCGAACGGATCGGCAAGGAGACGGAACGCCCCGCCGCGAAGTTCCACAAGCTTGAATGTCTGAACGGCGACCATGCGGGACGAATGTTCGATATCCATGCGGACGAACATGGCAATCCGTTTTCAATCGGTCTCGATCCCGCCAATTCGATCCGCCTTCCCGACATGCTTGTTTCGCGCAAACACGCGACGCTGACCGTGAAGGAGAATGGCGATTGCTGGTTGAAGGATTTGGACAGTCGCAACGGCACATACGTCAACGGAGAACCGTTGCACGGCAAGGAACGGTTGTTGAAGGACAACGACAAGATTAGCATCGCCTATTTCGACTTTCGTTTCCTCGACCGTACCGTTACGCATACGCGCTTTTTCCTGTGGGTGAAAATCATCGCCGTCGCGGCCACGCTCTGTGTGATGGCGGGCGCCTACGTCATGTGGGTGACGGCGAGCGCGACGGTCGACGACTATCTTCGGCAAGTTCGCCAGTTGGCGGCGGCGCGTGACTTTACGGCGGCGCGGCGGACGCTTGACGATGCGCGGATTGCACGGGATGCCGACAAGTACCGCGCCCAGATTGACGCGCTGGATGTCCAGATTGAACAGTGGGAACGGACGTCATCAGAATGGAATCGCGCCCAGGCCTTGTTGCGCGACGGGGCGTTCCCTCGTGCGCGGCGGCTACTCGATCCGTTGACGAGCGGAACGCGAGACGCCTGGATTTGGAACGGTACGACGGCCGTTGAGGAAAAACGGCGAGCCGAATTCTGCGCCCAGGCGTTGCGCTGGTACTACGACGCCGAGGATGTTCTGGTGGACGCGGGTGCGGGACAGCCAGAACAACAGGCAGACAACATTCAGGCGCGAGCCGTACCATTCCGTCAATTCCTGCACGACTCCGCCGAGCTGATTGCCGCCCAACCCTATGTGGCGGCGCTGACGAACAAGATGGCTCAGACGTGTGCGCGGATGGAGGCGATTCGGCAGGGATTTCAGCGTGTGGACGAATGTATTGCCAAGTTGGATGCGTTCAATCCCGATTTCGGAAAACTGGCGGCGCAGTTGGATGCCGTCATTCAGGACAAGACGCAACACGCCGCTGTACGGGCGTATGCGGACAAGTACAAGACGCCCTGTGCGGAACTGGCCGCCGCCAAGCTTTTCATCCGCAAGGAATTCGAGGATCTCAACGCCATGCGTTTCAAGGCCGTTCAGGGAAAGGCCGAACGCTTGAAACTGCCCCGGAAAGAACTTTGTTCACGCCATCCGCGCCTCTCCGAACATCGTATGAAACTCGACGGGAACCATGCTGAAGTCCAGTCGTTGGCGGTGAGCCTCGCGTCGATGGTGGACGGTTTGGCGGAGAAAGGCGTCGCCGGCAACGATTGCGGACAGGCGTTGGAACACGTGCTGGACATCGACCTATGGAAGAACGTACTGACGTTCGACTGCTTCAACGGAAAACCGCCGACGGTGCGCCGTAAAGTCCCGTCCAGTTCGTACGATGAACTGCTGGGAGTCGATTTCACGTTCCAGTCGCTGCGCGCCCTGCCGGAAAACTACAACGGGTGGTGTCTGCGAATGATCGGCTTCTCACCGGATGTTGTCGAAGCGCGTAAGACGATGGAGTATGTCGATGTGTTCGTGAAATTCGTTTCCGCACGTCCGGCCTGGTTGCGCAAGGGTGAATTGGGGGCGTTCCACACATCGTGTCTGGATTTGCAGGCTCGCCGGAAGCGGCTTGTGGATTTTCTGTCGTCCTACAAGGGAACGGCACCTCGTGCGGAACTCATCACGCGATTCTATGCGGGTTACTTCTCGGACGATTTCGACATAGCGAAACGTAAGGCGTTGGCGGATCGGTTCAAACGCATCCAGCGTGAAGTGTCCGAGTTGTGCGAAACGTATTCCAATGTGTCGAATCCGTTCGAACAGATCAACGTCCGGGCGAAGATTCTGACGACAGGCATTCCGGGCGATGCGCAGCTCCACGCGAAGTGGGTGCAGAAATACGAGGGGAACGCCAAATGAGAAATCTTGTCCGGAAGGTTGTCTACAATGAACACGGCGCGGTGCAGATGGAATTCGTGTTGGTACTCGTGCTCGTGGCGTGTCTGCTATTCGTGGCGATGAACGAATCGTTCTATGATTGGTCGACGGGAACGTTTGGGCCTGCCGGTCAGGGTATCAAATCTTTCTATCAACGGCTCCTGGGCGGGTTGTCGCTTCCCGTTCCGTGAGTCCAATCAAGTAAGCGGCAAAGAAAACCGAAACAAAGGAACGGGAACATGAAAAACTCAATTCTCACGAAAATGCAGAAAACCTGGGCGGGACGGACGCTCGCGCGTCTCGTCGGCGAAGATGCCGGCGCGGTGATGATGGAATACGTTATCCTCGCGGTGCTCATTGCGGCGGCGGCCGTGGTGGCCATCGCCTATTTCGGCCGTACGATTGTTAGTGAGGCGAATGTGGCTACGACAGCCATGGCGGAGGGGGGTATCGCCGCTGCTGAAGTGCAGGAGACGGTTAAACAGAATACTAAGACCAAGCAGCAAGGGGCTGTGACGGAGAATAAGAAGTTTACAGATGCCTCCTTTGATGCTGAAAGCCGGCAATAAGACTTGGCCAATGCCTGAAATCGACGGAACATTGTTTTTACGTTTCACGCTGCTCGCCCCTTGGCTGGTGGCATTGTGCGTGAAGGACGTCCGGACGCGTCGGCTGCCCAACGTGTGGACGTTGGGCGGCCTCGCGGTCGCGCTGGCCGTCGATTTCGGGCTGGGCGGCGTTTCGGGGCTGCTGGACGGTCTGGCGGCCGCAGGTGTCTGCATCCTTTTTCTGATCGTCCCGTTTCTCGTCCGCGCGGCGGGCGGCGGGGATTTGAAGATGCTGGCGGCTTGCGGCGCCGCCGTGGGAATGTCGAACGTGTTGCTTCTGTTGCTCTGCGTCTCCTTCGCCGGTTTCTTCGTTGCAATTGGCCTCGTCGTCCGGAAGGCGGTGGGGCTTGCGCGTGTGAAACATGCGTTCCGCTGTCTGTTCGACTGGCGGTACGACCGTGTCGCCGGTCGTGCCACGCTGCCGTCGAAGGAGGACGAGGGCAACCGCATTCCTTTCGCCCTCGCCATCGCCCTTGGTACGATGGCGACGCTCGTCTGGGAGGCGTTCGTATGAGCGGCGTCAGACCATTGAAAATCCGTCCTTCGGTAGGGCGGGGCGATTCCAAAGGGAGTATCCTCATGGAATTCGTGCTGACGATGCCGATACTCGTCGTTTTCGTCATGCTGATTCTTCAGTTCGCGCTCATTGGTACGACGCGGCAGTTCGTGGCCTATTCGGCGTTTTGTGCTACACGCGCGATGCTCGCCGTGAATCCCGACGAGGCGTCTTTAAGAGGACCCTACGCGGCGGCGCGACGTGCCCTCGCGTGGGTGACGACTGCGTCTGACAAGGGAGCGGACATCTCCGTACCGGGCTGGGGAACGATTCCCGAATCCGCTTCGGTCGATAAACGGCTGACCGTCACGGCAGACCGTGCGGACGGCGTTTATGCCAAGTGCAAGGTCGAGTACAAGATGCCGCTTGTGATTCCCATCGCGGGTCCGCTCATCGGTTGGCTTTTCCACGATTCGCGCGGTGTCGTGGAAAAGGCGGAGGTGTCGACCGTGTCGTGGTACAGCGAACCCTCGCCGCTGATTGGCGGTTTTCCATACATGACGCTGACGGAAACGTGCGTGTTGCCCTTACCCTATTCGCTCGTGAATCTTCCGAAGAACGCCTACGACTACACGGACATGGGAGGCCAAAGATGAATTCAACAATGAACGCCCATGCTTCGTCCCGCCGTTCGCAGTCCACCGTGCGCGGCGCGGCGTGGAATCGCTTTCTCGACCTCGGCCGTGACGATGGCGGTGCCGTGTTTGTCGTCACATTGGCACTGTTCTTCCTAATGTATCTCGTCTGCTGTGGCGTGTATGCGATTTCAACCGCCGTGCGTGAACGTATCCAGTTGCAGAACGCCTGCGACGCGGCGGCCTATTCGGCGGCAGTCGTGCAGGCGGACACGATTTCGCGCATCGCCACCATCAACCGCGCCATGGCCTGGACGTATGTCCAGATGACTCGCCGCCAGATGGACTACATCGTCCTCAAATGGCTGACACATACGGTGGATCATTACAAAGAGGATATGAACCGGGCAATCAAATTCAATCGAAGTGGATCACCTTGTGCACTTCATCAGTTGCCAAAATCCGGCTGGTTTATCGGTTCAAAACCGAACATGAATTTTTTGCAGATTCTTTTGAATCAGAAAACAAACGAGTCGATTTTCGCACTTGAAACAGCGACCGTTTCTGATGGATCGTTGGGTTTTGGAATTTTTTCTCGGTCGATTCGATTGGACAAGAGTGCGATTTCGGACATGAATGTGGCGGAACAACGGCTGGCCGAAAGCTTGCGTTCTAAAATCGATGCCGTTGTCCGGAATGTCGTAAACGCTGATGTCCCTGAACGGATGCAAGGTTCCTGTCAGTATTTCGTCCGGCAGTGCGAGAATCCATTGGCTGGCAAGGGCTACTTTTCGCAGTTGCAAAATACGGTTGAAGACGAACGCCATTTCCTGTCGTTTGCCGATTTTACTGGTTCGTTTGTCGATGTGTTCAAGGCAGGAATCGATCAATGGTTTGTTCGCGGGAACGGGACGCGACGGACACATGGCGAGGTTGGAATCCAGAGATGTTACAAGCACTGGGCGGAAAGACCGACGGGAACGCATCTGAGACGCCCGAAGGCAGTTCCCTCATGTCGGAACGAGTTGTGTCTTGGCGAGGGACAACGTTTTTCCATCGCACTGGTTTCGGATTGGGCGTGGTGGGCGATTCGGTGGGTCTGTCGACCGGAATTTGACGCCCATCTGCCGTATGCCTTTGTGCGGGAATGTGAACATGGACATGATGACCGCTGTCGATTCCATGGTGTTACCGGCTATGGTCGTTGCTATGCCGATGAAGCAGAGCTTTATGATTCGTACTACATCGGTGCGCAAGCTCTTCCGCTTGTGCTACGCGAGAACTATTTCGGCAAGGACGGGACGATCACCGTCGGAATCGTGCGCAAGAACCAGAATGTCTGGGAGCGGATTCTCGGCGCGGTCGACGGTATCTTCTGCGCGTTCGACCCAGACTGGACGGGCGATGTGAACACCTCGAAGACATTCGTCTTCGCCTCGGCCAAGGCGGGCTACGTGGACAAGACGTCTGACCGCGTGGCCGATGCCCAGCGCATCGACTATCGAATCGACTGGCAGACAGGAAACCAGAAGTGGAATCTCTGCCAGGGCAACTGGGACGCCGTGTTCGTGCCCGTGCGGATGTCCAACTCGCTGGCGGTGGACGGAAAGTGGCAAGATGCCGATGACCGCGTCTTGGAGGATTTGATAGGTCGTGCCTCATGGCGGTCGCTTGACGGCAAGCAATCGAGCGGCATTGGCTCATGGCGGGAGATCTCCGCGCCGCGTCTCATGAACGGCGTCGATTCAGGACGCATGTACGTCGACGGGTTCAGCGCGGAGCAGAGGCTTGTCGAACTGCGGTACGCCACGGACGGAGGCAAGTCGAAGAATCTGAATTGGGAGGGCTTGAGCCGTGTCCTCTACCACTAGTCGTTTCGTGCATTCGCATTTGGTAGGGCGGGGCATCCCGATCCACCACGGCGCGACGGGGACATCGCGCCCCGCCATAATCCACGATTCTTCTGGTGGAGGTGAAAACACGCATCGTCGCGGTAGTCTCCTGATGGAATTCGTCATCGTCCTACCCATCTACATGGCACTCTTCGTCTTCGCGTTCACGCTGACCGATGTCGGACTCGCCGTGTTCGATGCGGTCGTAGGCGACCGCAACGTGCAGCACGAAAGAACGAAGGGACAGTCGTGGGAGGCGTTCAACGAGAACCAGGTGCGACCGGGCGAAGAGAATGAAGGGCGAATGAACGTTGAAACCAAGACCCTGCGGGCGGATTCGAATTTCAAGGGTGCTTGGACGCTCTTTACCGCCGGGAAAGCCACGTTCGACTACGTGCCACATTCCTATCTGGCGGGTTGGATTTCCAGCGTTCTTTTCCGCGACGACGATTCGTTCGGCGGTATTCTCCGAACGCTTGCCAACAGCCAGTCGGTGGCGTTGACGAGCCGTGACAAGGACGATGCGCGGCATTACGGCTATTATGCGCTGAAGCGTTCGACGCTGGCGCGCGAGGCGAACGCCTATCGGCAGTGGGTGCCCGCGCGTCTGCGGTACGAAAACTGCTGGACGTGTAACGTCCGCGACGAGCCATTCGTTTCGACGGATGCCGCCACGATTGATGACGAGAATAACCAGATGGATCCGGATTCCCTTCCCGACTTGGAACCGGAGAAGGAGTCGGGAGATTATTCTCGCAAGGAGCAACTCATGAGGTGGAGCCAGTAACATGGTTTTTGACACGACACATGTCCAAGGTGCGATTTGCCTGATCGCGTTGCTCTTCGGTGGAGCTTTGGAGGCGCGTCTGTTCACGCTGCCGCTGGCCGCGCGAATCGTGTCGGCGAGCGACGACGGCAAGGGCTGGGTCGAGGCGGGCGAGATGTCCGTGCCGTACGTACAGGCGATGGCGTCGTTCCGCAGTGAACTGTCGCGACAGGGCTGGGCGTTCGTTCACGCGATTCCGCTTTCCTCGGATGCCTCGGCGGAATGTCGGACACTTTGCCTTTGGCGCAAGGGTGGTCGCGAATTGACGATGATGTTCATGCGTGTCGGCGTTTCGTGTACAACCTTCACGTGGGGTGTCTCAAAGCGGGAGGGAAGATGAAGTGTCCTACGATACTAAGCACGAAGGAGTGAATATGGACAACGCTAATTCGTTTCTTACGCTTTTCCTCGCGCCAGTGGCGGCGTATCTAGCGGACGATTCCGTCTCAGAAGTGCTTGTCAACGGCCCGTCGCAAATCTACGTTGAGCGCCGGGGGACGCTTTGGGAAGTCCCAGAGAGATTTGTGAGCGAGCCCGCGTTGCGGGCCGCCGCCGCGAACGTCGCCAAGTCGGTTGGTCGGATACTTGATGAAAACCATCCGCAACTGGATGCGCGTCTGCCGGATGGCAGTCGTGTCCATGCTGTGATTCCACCGTTGTCGCGTATCGGTACGGTCATCGCCATCCGCAAGTTCACGAAAGAGCGGTTGACCATCGACAAGATGATGGCCTATGGAAGTCTGGATGAACGGACATATCGTCTGTTGCGGGCGCTTGCGCTTCTCCACAAGAACGTGTTGGTGTCGGGTGGAACCGGTTCCGGCAAGACGTCCGTCCTCAATGCGCTCAGTTCTTTTATTCCGGAAGGGGAACGTATACTTGTAATCGAGGATGTCGGCGAACTGCAGTTGCAACAACGTCACGTTGTGCCGTTTGAGGCGCGGAAGGCGGATAGAAACGGCCAGGGCGAAGTGACGATTCGT
>CAYZYQ010000020.1:0-6123 GCA_964482645.1 uncultured Lentisphaeraceae bacterium
ATGCAAACACCGCACATTATACAACGTCTGGCCGTTCGGGACAAGCGTCCCGCGAAAAACGTGCAAGGGTGCGACAGGTCAAAAACGCTACTTGTGGCTCAAAAGGCAATATGATGTACTACACGCCGTCAACACGAATAAGGAATCGCTCAAAAGGTAAAAGAAAGATGACTGGCCATGATTCGTGGGCGGACAGCAGACAATCGGGATCGAACGGGGAAGAACGGACATGAACGAACGACATCTCTATTGCGGCCGCGGCGACTTTCAGGGAAGCATCGCCGAGGACGGGAGTCTCTATGACGAGCGCCATCACCTTCTCGGAAGGATTGAGGGCAACGACGTCTACGACACCGGCGGAATAAGGCAGGGGACGATAGACGCATCCGGGAAGCTGTGGGACAACGGCCACACGTTTGTCGGTATGGAACGGGGCGCCAACTTCATCGGGCCTTCGTACCGCAGTACCGGCATCGTGCGGGGCGATTCCTTCGGCGAAGGTCGCGGCGGCGAGTACGGGGCGTTGATGCTGCTCAAGAAGCGGAACAAGTGGCGTTCGGGCGAAATGCCGGACAACAACTATGAGTTCTGCGACGACCGCAAAAGAGACCCAGCGGCAGACGACGATGGCGAACAGGATGACTACGGCGATGACGAACAGGAGGGGTACGGCGATGACGAACAGGTGGGTTACGGCTACGGCGCGGGTCGTAACGCAGGCGGCGTCAACGAATATCACGGCGACGTGTCTCCGGAAGGTTTGGGCTGCGGCTGCATAACCTACCTCCTTTTCGTCGGCTCTCTCCTTTGGTATCTCCTTAGATAGGAGGCATGAAGAGAAAGCCTCGGTAAAATCTTGGATTTTACCCGCCCGATTGCAATTTACATTCGACATGGAATTGACAGTTGCAGCCAAATATACTACCATACCTTTGTTTTCGGAAGGAATGATTGTATTATGGCTTTACCTTCAAAAGTTCAAAAACGATCGGAAGCAATTGATTGACGCAACTGATCGATCATGACATGACGCGGACGGCATTGCGCCTGGCTGCAGTTGGAAGTCAAAAAGAAAGGATGGTTAGGTAATGACAAGTTTCTACAATCAGTACATTGAGACCGTGACAAAGAACGATGCACGGACTCGCTCGTCCGTGGATGCAATCATGGGGCGCGTTGATTCGCTTCTTGCGGATAACGAGAAGAATGGCGAGCCGTCCCGTGTCTCGGGTCTTGTTGTCGGTCGTGTCCAGTCAGGCAAGACGCGCAATTACGTTGGCCTTGCCCTTAAGGCGGCCGACGCGGGATGGAATGTCATCATCGTGCTGACGAGCGCAATCAAGGCACTTGCTGAGCAGACCGAAGGCCGCATGATGCGCGACTTCAAGAAGTCCGGCGTGAAGAAGAAGTTTGCCTACCGGCTCAATTTCCTCAAGAACGAAGACAAGGAAGGATCTTCTTTTGAAGAAGAGGAAGATTTCTTCTATTATGGCGTGGCGATGAAGCAGAGGGAGTCTCTCGCAAGAATCGCAAAATGGATCGAGGACAACAAGTCGCAGGCTTCGCACATGCGGGTTCTTGTCATAGACGACGAGGCTGACAACGCGACGCCCAACTCAAATGCCGGCAAAGATGCGAGTCTGTCGGATCCCGAGGGAGTCGTTCAGGACATGGCCACGGCCATGCGCGAGTGCAAGGCCGACGACTTCAACGGACTGGCGGACTGGCTTGAAAGCCTGATGGATTTCGTAGAGCCGGACGAGGCCGCGAACACAAAAGCGACCAAGGCTTACAAGAAGCTCAGACAGCTTCTGGGCGACAACAAGTCGGCCAAGGTCAAGGCAAAGGCGATCCTCCACGACAATCTTGACATTCGCGAACTGCTTGGCCTCGCCCTGACGGCGGCGGAATCGGTCGGCTCCGAAGCGTGGACTGACAACACCGATGAGCCCTTGTATCTTGTCGCCGAACATTTTTTCAGCGGGAAGGCGTATGAAAAGCCTCGGAGAGCGGCGGATTTCATCAACACCCTTAAGGCCGTTTTCCAGATTGTAAAGGACAGAAGCACAATCAACAAGGCCATCATCTCGCTCGTGGACAAGCCGAGCGCCGACGCATCCTCTTTCACCTATCCCTTCGAGAAGTGCGCATACATTGCCTACACGGCGACGCCCTACGCATGCATTCTCAACGAACGCCCTGACCACACCCCAATCTACGCGGACTTCATTGCGTCGCTGGACAAGGCCCCGCAATATTTCGGTCTCGACGAGATCTACGGAAGCGACCTAAAGAACGCCAAGTCGCGGATGGACATCATCCGGGCAATTCCGGACGACGAGAAATGCATGATCCTCGAACCGATTCAGGGATTGTGCGGCAAGGGCGAGAAAGAGCGTGAAGTCTGCGTCAAGAAAGATTTGTCGTGCGTCTATGAGAAGCACAAGAAAATCGTCTGGCAGTCTCTTAAGGACGCCATTGCGTGGACCTTCTGCTGCGCGGCGGCGCGTCGTTGGCATCGCCTTACGATAGACGTGCCGAAAATGGAATCGGAAATAACCGACCATGACGAACTGAATGCGAAACTAAAAGCGACTGAACTTCGTTGGACGACAATGCTCTTCAATATCCATCAGAAGACGGCCGTCCACAAGCAGACAAAGGATTTTGTAGAGAAATATTTCGAATGCCGTTTGGGCAGCACCAAGGCAACCGCTGAATTTGTTGGCGAATGCAAGGCGCTGTGGGAAAATGAGACGGCGCGTTTCGACAAGGCGAAGTTCAACGTTCTCTTCAACTCCAATGGCGGTACTGGCGCGGGTGACTATGGCAAGGTCAATGCCACGCCCGCCTGGGACGAAATCGAACCCTATTTGTCGCATTTCCTAAAGCCCGCCAATCGCCATGTCCTCGTCATCAACAGCATGGACAAGAAAAATCAGGAGTTCTACATCCAGGCGGAGGGGGCCACGCCGCTCGACGAAGACCAGCTCTGGATCGTCTGCGGCGGGAATACAATCGCTCGCGGGCTTACTTTGGACGGACTCGTCGCAAGTTATTTTGACCGCATCCGCAAAACGGTCGCAGTCGATACGATGACGCAGATGGCGCGGTGGTTTGGCTACCGCATCGGCTATGAACTGTTGCCGCGCGTCTGGATGACGCCCGATTCAGTCGCGGACATGAAGAGCACGGCTGTTCTCGAAGACCGTATGCATGCCAGCATCAAGGAGAACTTCGACAATGGATTCTCCCCGAGCGACCAGTCGCATTACCAGATGGTCTATTGCTACGGGCGTCGGCTGTCCGGACGCGACAAGGCGAAGTCCATCCACGATGGCGGAGTCGGCACAACAGCAACGACGAGTGATTTCTCCGTTGTTCCCAAGGACGTTGCCGCGCTTGACAAGCGGATTTCGGACTTTTTCACGTTCCTTGGGGCCGAGTGCGCCCTCACGCCGGAAGAACAGGCGGCGAGAGCCGCCGATTGCACCTACGGCGAGTATCCGCTGTGGCGCAACGTGCCGAAGGGGGACGTTGTCGAGTTCCTGAAAGACGTGAGCCTGCATTCGCCTGACGCGACAAGACGGATGCTGCGCAGTCTTGTGAACGAGATAGAGAATGCCGGCAACACCTATTGGAAGGTTGTCATCGCCAACAAGACAGACAAGTCAGGCAAGTCGCCGTGCAAGATAAACGGCGTCGCGTATACGTTGCCGCCTAAACTAAAGGCGACGCACGTCGTCAACGGCGTCGCACACTACGCCTCCCCGCACCTGTATCTGCCGTTCTACGCCGACATTCCGAAGTCGGCCATCAACGAGGTGGATTTCCACTACTTCAACGAACTTCTCGGTACGTACATCATCCCCGTCAGCGTCAAGTCGGAGGCCAATGGGGACAAGGACAATCTTCCTTCAAGTCTCGAATCCGCGCTTGCGCCCTATCCGAGCGACAAAGAGGACTTCGAGTCGAACCTTCGGGAGCGCTTCGGACATTTTCTCGCCGAGAACAACAAGCCCCCGTTTGACGTGCCGTTGCCGCCGTCGATGCGCGAACTGTTCAAGGGCAAGCTCGGTGGATACAATACCCGCGCAAGCTCCGCCTATATTGAAAGAGTGTTTGAAACGGCGAAGGCCTACACGCCGATTCTCCAGTTCTACTTCATCGAGTCGCCGGTGAAGGGACTTCCTCCACTTGCCGCGATTTCCTTCTACTGGCCAAAGCACGAACCGGACAACTTCTTCGCCGTCAGCGCGGGACTGCAGGGCAAGCCGCAGTCGCCGACGCGGACGCGCTTCTGCGAGGCCGTTGAGGAGGTGCTGGCGGTCTACGATTTCCCCATGCCGACCATCACGCTGCGCAGTACGATCATGGAAAAACTTGGGCCGGGATGCACGGAAAACTTCTTCAATGACAACATTTCCCAGATTCCGAAGGGGCGCAAATACGCGCCGGTTCCGAATCGGAATGCCTACATGCCCCTTGGCTGGGGCGGCAGTAAAGGCGTAGAGGCAAGGCTTGATGCGGAGCTGCTTTCGGCGGCCGTGGCATGGTTGCAGAAGGACGGCGAGGCGCACAAGGCCGCCACGGTGTTCGAGGAGGTGCTGAACGCGCATTCAAAGCTCGCCGTCCTGTTCCGCGCAAAGGATGCAAAGGACAGCGCACGCTTCAAAAAGCTCTTTGCGCCCGCCGTCCTTGCCGAGAACGGTATCGCCAAGACCTGCGGCAGTCCTGTCAAGTACCAGTATCGAGGGTAGGGACTCATGAAGAAAAATGTGGCTATGGATGACAGTGATCGGCGGCTTGCTATGCTTGCCGACAACATCGTCACGGTAATCCACGCGGCGCGAGAATCCGTCTCCCGCCATGTCAACAAGGCGATGGTCGCTGCCTACTGGAATGTCGGCAGATATATTGTGGAATTTGAGCAGCATGGGAACGCAAAGTCAAAATACGGTACGGGGCTTCTGACAAATCTTTCAAAGTTGCTTTCTGTAAAACTAGGCAGGGGATACAGCCGTCCGAATCTGAACAACATGCGGAAGTTCTACCTTGCCTATCCGATTTGTCAGAAAGTTTCTGACAAATTGAACTGGTCTCAGATTTGCGAGTTGATTACAATCTCAGACCCTCTTGAACGCAGCTTCTATGAAAAAGAATGTGTTCACGGGAACTGGGATGTCGTTTCCTTGCGCCGGCAGATGGATTCGGGGCTGTTCCTGCGCCTCGCGGCAAGCAAGGACAAGAAAGCTGTTCTTGCGCTCGCCGAGCATGGGGTGGTTGTCCGTCAACCGGAAGACATCGTAAAAGACACATACACGCTTGAATTTCTCGGGCTACGCGAATCGGTGCATTTTTCAGAAAGCGAATTGGAGCAGAGGATCATAGACAATCTCCAGACTTTCCTGCTTGAACTTGGCAGGGGGTTTGCGTTTGTCGGGCGACAATATCCAATTACCGTGAACAATGTCCATTATCACATTGATCTTGTATTCTACCACCGAATCCTGAAATGCTTTGTGCTGATCGACTTGAAAAAGGGTGCGGTCAAGCATGAGGACATAGGCCAGATGAATATGTACATGGGCTATTTCGCAAAGGAGGAAAGCGCGTCCGATGACAAACCTCCCGTGGGCATAATTTTGAGCAGATTCAAGGACGAATTGCTTGTTGAGTATGCGACATACGGCATGGATGCCAATCTTTTCGTGTCTAAATATGAATTGTACCTGCCAAATCGCGAGGAGTTGGCGAGGTTGGTCGAGAAAATTGTTGGGAATGAATGTACGGAAAAGGGAGAATGAAGTCATGCAAAAGAAACTTCAGAGGCTTGAGCTGACGTGGATTGGCAAGGACAAGCGGCCGAGACTGGAGCCACGGGTGCTTGTCGAGGACGCGGCGAAGTCGCACCACGCCGCGACACGGCGACGCGATGGCAAGGACGTCTTCGACAACATGCTCATCCATGGCGACAACCTCCTCGCCCTCAAGGCGTTGGAGCAGTCGTTCGCCGGCAAGGTGAAATGCATCTACATCGATCCGCCGTACAACACGGGGAGCGCCTTCACGCATTACGACGACGGATTGGAGCATTCAATTTGGCTTGGGCTGATGAGGGAA
>CAYZYQ010000020.1:6223-11978 GCA_964482645.1 uncultured Lentisphaeraceae bacterium
GATTCGTTTCTTGGCTCCGGCACGACGGCGGCGGTTGCGCACAAGATGGGACGGCGGTGGATTGGCGTCGAACTGGGCGATCACTGCTACACGCACTGCAAAGTGCGCATGGACAAGGTGGTCGACGGCGCGGACGCGGGGGGCATTACGAAGGCCGTCGGCTGGCAGGGCGGCGGCGGGTATCGGTTCTTCGAGCTTGCGCCGACGCTGATCACGAAGGACAAGTGGGGGCAGGAAGTCATCAACAAGGCCTACAATCCCGAAATGCTGGCGGAGGCGGTGTGCAAGCTGGAGGGGTTCACCTACGCGCCGAGCGAGACGGAATACTTCATCCACGGACACTCGACGGAGAAGTCGTTTATCTACGTGACGACGAATTTCATTCGCAAGGCCGAGCTTGAGGACATCTGCGAACAGGTTGGGGAGAGGCGTTCGCTACTCATCTGCTGCAAGGGCTTCGACAAGGGGTCGTCGTGCACGAACGTGCGCCTGAAGAAAATCCCGGAGGCGGTGTTGAAGAAATGCGAATGGGGGCATGACGACTACAGTCTCAACGTCGCCAACCTGCCGATGTCGCAAGACGAGAAATATGTGCAGGGCAACCTTTTCGGGGAGGGCTGATCCATGACGGGAAACGAGATCATCGAAAACGAAATCCGCATGAACCTGAGTCTCCGCAAGCCGCAGGCGGATTCGCTGGAGATTCTGGCGAAAGTCGCGGAGGTGGTGTTTGGGGGCCGCGGGCCGAAGAAGAGCGACGGCGAGGGCGCCGTCGCGGCAGAGGGGCTTCTTTCGGAGGTGCAGAAGATATGCCCGGGCGTGAAGGACTTTGACCGCGACTTCTGCTCGCTCTGCTTTGCGCTTGCGACGGGTGTGGGCAAGACGCGGCTCATGGGCGCGTTCATCTCGTATCTTCACGAGGCGCACGGGGTGAAGAACTTCGTCGTCATTGCGCCGAATCTGACGATCTACGAAAAGCTGATAACCGACTTCACGCCCGGTACGCCGAAATACGTGTTCAATGGCATCGGCGCGTTCGCGCGCGATCAGCCGCGCATCGTCACCGGCGAAACGTACCAGTCCGGCCGCGGCCTGCAGGCCTACGATCTCTTCGGAAGCGCCGTCATCAACATATTCAACATCGCGAAGTTGACGGCGAAGGACAAGGGGCATCTTGCCGCAGGGGATTCGAAGGCGAAGGTGGCGAAGATTCGGCGAATCTCGGAGATGGTGGGCGAGAGCTATTTCGAGTACCTTGCCGGACGAGACGACCTCGTTGTGCTGATGGACGAATCGCACCGCTACCGTGCAGAGGCGGGCGCGGCGGCAATCAACGAACTGAAGCCCGTCCTGGGGATCGAGTTGACGGCGACGCCGCGTGTCATCAGGGGACAGCGGGAGATTCCATTCAGGAACATCGCATATGAGTACAACCTTGTGGCGGCGATGAAGGATGGTTTCGTCAAGGCCCCCGCGATTGCGACGCGCAAGGGGTTCAACATCTCCGACTACCAGGAGGATTCGCCGGAGCTGGAAAGGCTGAAACTAAACGACGGTGCGCTGATTCACGAGAACACAAAAGCGGCGCTTGCGAACTGGGCGCAGAACCACAGCCGGAATGTCGTCAAGCCGTTCATGCTGGTTGTCGCGGAGGACAAGGCCCACGCAGATGCGCTTCAGGCGTTCATGGAGAGCGGCGACTTCCGCAAGGGCGCGTACAAGGGCAAGATCGTCAAGGTCTATTCGGGCATGGGCGCGGCGGAGGACGAGAAGGTCGTCGGGCAGCTTCTGGAAATCGAGAAGCCCGGCAACGAGATTGAGATCGTCATCCACGTCAACAAGTTGAGCGAGGGCTGGGACGTCACGAACCTCTACACCATCGTGCCGCTCCGGGCGGCGAACTCGGTGAACCTCGTGGAGCAGTCCATTGGGCGCGGGTTGCGCCTTCCGTATGGCGAGCGGACGGGCGAGGAGGCGGTCGATACGCTGACGGTCGTCTCGCATGACCGCTACGCCGCGATCATCAACAAGGCAAAGGACGAGAGCCTTGTGATGTTCAAGAGCTACATGATCGATGCGGACGAAAATGGCGTGAAGAAGTCCGTCGTCAACATGGCCCCGGCGGCCAAGGGCATGATTGCCGCTGCGAAAAGCGGCGCGACTGGGGATGTCTACATCCCGCAGTCCGCCGGCATCGAGAAGGAGGAACTGACGCCGGAACTTGGCGTGGCGTTGGAGGCGGTTCAAACCGTCGTCGACGAACGCATGGGATCTCGCGCGGCCTGCGACCTGGCGGACGAGAAGACGTTTGCGGCGGTCGTGGAATCGGCGGCAAAGAAGGTCGAAGAGGCGACGGGCAAGAAGCCGGAGACGGAAACGATTGCCAAGGCGTGCCAGACTCTTGCGGCCACGACGATTGCAATCCCCAAAGTCTTGAGAATGCCCAAGGGCGAGGTGGTGCAGGGGTTTGACGACTTCGAGCTTGACACGGCGGAGTTGAAGGCGCTGAATCCTGTCGATGACAAGGTGAAGGTGACAAGCCTTGTCACCGGGAAGGAAGTCAAGATCCTTGACGGAAGCGCGGGCGATGCCGCCGAAAACCACTTGATCACGCTGATCGGCAAGCTTCGGGCCGCCGAGGAGATCGACTACGACGGCAATTCCGAGCTGGTTGCAAAGTTGGCGCAGCAGGCGGTTGAATATCTGGTGAAGTGGCATCCTTCCGAGGAAGTCGCCGCCAATGTCATGCGCAACAACATGGACGCGATTGCCACGGTCATCCGAAAGCAGATGGCGAAGCACGCTCACTACGAGGGCGGCGGATACGAATTCACGGTCACGCCCGGATGCTACAGTCTTGGACTGTCGAGCGCGCTGATTGGAGATGCGGACAAGTTGCGCGACTTTTCCGTTCCGCTTGCACATGGCGAGCGGTCGAAGATCAAGTCGATGGTGTTCAGCGGGTTCAAGAAGTGTCTCTACGAGAAGCAGAAGTTCGAGAGCGACCCGGAACGGATGTTCGCCGTCATCGTAGACAGGTGCGAGGATGTCATCGCGTGGTTCAGGCCGCAGTACAGCAATTTCTCAATCCGGCGCAATAACGGCGAAAACTACTTCCCCGATTTCGTGGTGGAAACGAAAACGGGCAAGTACATCTGCGAAGTCAAGGCGGACAAGGAAGCGGAGGACGCAGATGTCACGGACAAGGCGGCGGCGGCAGTCGAGTGGTGCGAAGTCGTTACTGCGGAGGAGGCCAAGTCGAAACACAAGCCCTGGCGGTATGTGTTCGTCAAGGAAAGTCAGATCGACGAGGCATTGGAATTTGACGTCGCCGTGCAGAAATTCGCAAAGGTCAAGAATCAGGAGGCGGACAAATGAGCTTTCTTCATTGTGCAGCGGACGGGTCGGCAAAAGTCCTTGATGCCGACGCGGCGCTTTCGGACGATGTTGCCGTGTTGCCCTATGAGGACGGCATGAAGGTCGTTGTTCGCGCGGCGCTGGCAAACGGTGTCAAGCGTTGCGCGACAGTCACGGTTGCCGGCATGACAGAGGGAGAGACGCGATGGATCGTCAATCTTGCGGCTGCTGGCAAAGGGGCAAAGGTTGTTTCGTGCGTCGTCAAGGGCGGACTGGAGAAAGCAAAGAGCCATGCGCACGTGGCAGCGGAGATGCCGATTGTCGGCAGTGCACCTGCTGGCGATGGTGGCTCTGAGACGCCGTCGGAACTGTGGGTCAGCGGAATCAAGGGCGTACCGTCCGCTCTGCCGAAAGGCTCGATACCGTTTCTCACGATGATGAAAGTGTGGTATGAGGCGATCGTGTGCGGCGACAAGCGCAGCGAGACGCGGAAGCAGTGTCTGAAATACCATAAGTGGTTCATCGAACAACATCCGGCGGCGGTTAGGCTACAATGTGGCTACACCGATCGACAGATGGTCTGGGAGGTTGTCGGCGCGGAGGATTGCGGCGAAGGCGGAATTGAAGTTTTCCTTGGAAAGAGAATTGTCTAAACTATAATTCTACGCTCATTTCCCGTTATGCGACGATTTCCTCGTCGTTCGTTGCACTTATCAAGCGGTTGATCGTTGTGTTTGGCGTTCGTTTCATGGCTTGTAAACTTGGAGACGTTATAGCAAATCGAATTTAATTCTGTTAGACGCAGATTTGAACACTCTTAACATGATATACTCATGACGACATCCTTGAAAGGGTCTGTACGCATGAGCAAGAGAAGCGCGTTTCCTCGGGCGGGGAGTGTTGTGCCCGTTCGTTCCCATGCCATCGGTATGGGGTGCATATGCGTTGAGGTGATGTCATGATTTCGATATTCTGGGCGAAAGTGCTTGTCGCGCTTGCATTCTGCATGGGCGTTCTGTGGGTATGCGCATGGTTTCACGAAAAAGGAGTACGCCCAGTTGGGACTTTGGCGGACTTTGCGCGGAAAACATCCGTCGCCGGACTTTGTGCGCTCGTACTCTGGGTCGCGCCGTTCATCCAATATGGTAGTATGAAGGTGGGCGGCGGCACGAACGACATTCAAACCGGATTACAGGCCGGGCTTCATTCGGCGGCGGACGAGGAGACCGCCGGAACGGAATTGGAAAACGCCGAGCGGACGGACATCACGCCCATCGCCTCGACGAACACCACGCGGACGCTGACGACGGAAGATTTTGAACGTGGCTTTGTGATGACGCGCGTCGGGACGGGCGAGACGTTCGACTTCGCCGCGCCCGTGGGCGCAACCGTCTGCGCCGACTGGCGGGCTTTCGGTGCGGCGACGGACTGGATCTACCTTGCGTTCAAGGACTGGGCGTTTCGGCTTGGCACAAACGAGGTGGATAGACTGCGCGTGTTCTCCTTCGGCAAGGTCGATCCGCTTGTCCGTGGAGCAGATGGCAGAATCGCCACGAACAACTGGTTCGCGCCGTTTAGGACCTCGCTTGGCGTCGTGCCGCAGGCCAATTGGCCGCTTGTCGCCGGCAACGGGAACGCCGCAACCCCGGAAGCGCTTGCGCCAAGTCAGTTCTGGCACTTCGTGACGCCCTACGACACGCTCCTGCTCACATGGCAGAACGTGCTTTTCGAGCGGCTCACGAACACGCCCGTCAGCATCCAGATGGAAATCTGGCCAACTGGTAGGTTCACCTTCCGCTACGACCTCTCGCGGCTTGATGTCGATGAGGTTTCAAACGTCGTTGCCGGAGCATCCTTCGGCGGCCTTGAGTGGGTGACGAACGCCATCCCCACGAATATGACGTCTCTCTCGTTCCATGCGCTTGTCCTGGAAGACGCGACAAACCCCGACAGGGATGGAGACGGACTTGCCACGGTTGACGAGATGTTCGTCTACGACACCGACCCCGGCTCCGCCGACACGGACGGCGATGGTCTTTCCGACCCTGACGAACTGACGGCGGGGACGGATCCGCGGAATCCGGACACGGACGGCGACGGCCTTGTTGACGGAAAGGAAGTTGAATTCGGCACCAATCCCTTTTCGGGCGACAGCGATGGGGACGGCGTCGGAGACTGGCGCGAGGTCTATGAACACGGCACAAGCCCGCTTCTTGCCGATACGGACAAT
This sequence comes from uncultured Lentisphaeraceae bacterium, assembly GCA_964482645.1. Taxonomy (GTDB): domain Bacteria; phylum Verrucomicrobiota; class Kiritimatiellia; order RFP12; family UBA1067; genus RUG572. The sequence goes on from CAYZYQ010000020.1 coordinate 11,811, forward strand.
GACGGTCTTTCGGATGCCGTGGAGATTGCGGGAACCACCGACCCGACGAAAGCCGACACGGACGACGACGGGCTTGACGATGCGGCCGAGATCCAGCATGGGACAAATCCCAACAATCCGGACACGGACGGCGACGGTGCGCCAGATGGCTGGGAGATTGCCAATGGG
>CAYZYQ010000020.1:12078-16992 GCA_964482645.1 uncultured Lentisphaeraceae bacterium
GCCGCGATTCACGGTAACATCGACGATTCGATTGCGACCACGAATCTGCCGTTTGTTGTGAACGTCTGCGGCATTGGCTGTGATCGCATTTCAATTGACACAAACGGGAAGGTCCATCTCATTCCGACGAACGGCACGGCGATTGCGGAATACGACTACAACAACAAGTCGCCATCCGAGATTCCAGGGAACGGGAACGACATCCTGATCGCCGCATATTGGGACGACCTCATGCTGCGACAGCGCCTCGCCTCGTCGATTAGTATCGGAACGGACGAAAACGGGGAGAACGTCGTAATCGGATACAACAACGTGGGGTTGTATGACTGTACCGACACGAATGCCGCGTTGACATGCCAGATTGTCCTATCGAACGACACGAACTTCCCCATCCGCATCAACTACCAGACGGTTGTGACGAACATGGCCGGAGAGAGCGCAACCATCGGCGTGTTCGACCGGCGTACGTCGGACTGCAGGCATCCCGGCCGTTGCCGCTCTCTCGTCTGGTCGTATGAAGAGGACGCCGCGATTATGGACGGCCTTTCCGTGGGCTTCCGGTTTGGACTTTGCACAGACCCCTTGAAACATGACACAGATGACGACGGGCTCTCCGACGGCGATGAATTCTCCCTTGGCGCTGATCCCCTCAACCCCGATACGGATGGAGACGGGCTTGAGGATGGCGCGGAAATCGCCGTCGGCGCAAGCCCTTTCAAAACGGATACGGACAACGACGGAATGCCGGACGCATGGGAAGTCCGATACGGCCTCAACCCCAATTACCGCCATGACGCAGCGTCCGACGCCGACCACGACGGGCTGACGAACGATCAGGAATTCCAGATTGGGACTTCGCCCTGCAACGCGGACACGGACGGCGATGGACTGTCCGACCATGAGGAACACAGCTTCGGCACTTCGCCCCTTCTTGCCGACACGGACGGCGATGGCCTCGACGACATGGACGAATATCGTCGCGGTACGTCGGGTACAAATTCGGATTCGGACGGCGATGGTCTTCCCGACGGATGGGAGGTCAGATACAATCTCGACCCGAAGAACGGCAGCGGGACATACGGGGCGTCCGGCGACTCGGACGGCGACGGGCTCACGAATGCGGAGGAGTATGCGCTCGGCACGAATCCGAGAATGAGGGACACGGACGGCGACGGCCTTGACGACGGCGAAGAGGTGGGATGTCTGCGCAGACGTCGTGCGGAGGACGGCGAATGGGCGGCAACGAGCAATGGCTGGACAGCCGTTGGAATCGAGTCCGACCCTGATTTGAGCGCCACTTGGTTCTCGTTCGATGAATTGCTGAAGATCGGCGACGAATGGGTGTACGACGTCGTCTGCCAGTGGAACGGCCTCCTGCTCGTCAGTTCTGACACCCATTATCCTGAAGACGTCGTGGTGGATGCGCCGTCAGACCTCTCCGGTTCGTATGTCTCCGACGCGGCCCTGGCGATCGCCCCCTATTGGACGGAAGGGGGCACTAACGGCGTCCCGCCGTCGATAGACGTGTTCAAGCGTGGCGGCGGCGGCAACGTCAGGTACGCCATACAGTACACGGGACTTCCCGCCGGGGGGACGAACGCCGTCTCGTTTCAGGCCGTTCTGGTGTTCACGAACGGGACGTACTGGGCGACGGAGATTTCGTATGGCGAGGGCGTTCCACATGGGGCGAACAGTCCGAACGCCAGCATCGGCGTTCAGGATTCCGTCAACGGCGTGAAGCATTTCGTCGGTTTCAGTCGGTATGTTCCGCTGTCAACCTCTCGGGTGATGCAGTTCATCCCCGGAACGGGAACTGACCCGCTTAACGAGATCGTGGATTCCGACGGGGACGGACTGCCCGATGACCTTGAGAGGAGCATCGGCACCGATCCGAACCAGCCCGACACGGACGGTGACGGAATGCACGACGGTTGGGAACGTAAATATGACTTCAATCCGCTCGTCGACAACGACGATACGAACGTCGATTCCGACGGGACGAACGATTCGGGCTATGATGCCGACGGCGACGGTCTCACCAACAAACAGGAGGCGGATTGGGGAACCGACCCGAACGACGACGACACGGACGGCGATGGCGTCACCGATGGACAGGAGGTCGAGAACTCAAGCGATCCCAATGACGACACGGACGGAGGGCGTCCGGCGAGTCGGGTGCCCGTCGCGTTCAACTTCGGCGATCCGAGCGGTAGCCATTCGGAGAAGTACCGTCTCATCGTGAAGCCGTCGAAGAACCCGAACGGCTTGAAGCCGCCATCGGGCGAAGAGCCAAAGACGTTCGAGTGGGTCAATGCCGAGTACGGCGAGTGCGAGACGAAAACGGCCATGCTTCTGCGCGGATGGACGTACGAGGTACGCATGTACCATGCGGGAACGAACGAAGACGGTGGTCCCGACTACGACTACAGCCTGACTTGCATTCCTCCGTCGTGTGTTGGCATTGTCACGAACGATCCGAGCGGTCTCTTTCAGTCGTTTGACGACACCAGCAGCCACTTTTCAGGCGGAGGAAAGGTCGCATACGTTCTCATTCTCGACGGGTGCATCGTCGGCGACTACGACCGCAGGGACGGCTTCACGGACTATGACCTCTCGCGGGCGTACCGCAACAGGCCGCTTCGTCACTGGATAAACGACGATGACGACGACGGCGACATAAACGAGGGCGATGAGGACGTCCCGGGCGTTCAGGATCCCTCGTGGTGGGGCGAGACGAAGTATGCCGTGGGCATCGGCAAGGAGCCTGACTACTGCAACGGCCATGTCGATGGAAAGTGCGACATCCTCGACTTCACGCCCGTGTGGATGGACATGGGCTTCGCCTTGCAACAACTCACGACCGTATTCAAGGGCACTCGTGCCAGCGACTATGCGCTGACGCTCTCGCAGCCGGAGGGGGCGGTCAACGTCGTGTGGACGTCGCTGACCACGAACAACGTCGGCCAGTTCCTTTCGATGAACGTTTCAGGTTGCGGAAAGGATCTTGGCAAGGCGTTGGAAGATGCTGAAACCGTCCAGTTGACGGAAGAGGAGACGAAGGTGCCGGAGGCCTTGATATCGGCGATGCAGGAGAACCGCGCCAAGGGCGTCTTCCTGTTCGAGGGGCGGGCGCTTGAGGATGGCCACTACTATAGAACCAAGTACATAACGCTCCGCTGTTACCGCAAGCCGTACACGCCGGGTGAAGGTAAACACCTTTTTGAGTTGAAGTTGCCTGTGTCGACAAGTCCTGTCGAGGACATGTTCCGGTGGATTGACGAGCGGTGGGTCTGCGGTGACACGAACGGTATTCCGTCAAGGACTTCATCGCCGTGGAACAACCCGGACAGCGAATGCGATGGCCGCCACTTCGTGTTTGTTCATGGATACAACGTGAACGTGCAGAGCGCCCGCGGATGGGCGGCGGAGATGTTCAAGCGGCTGTGGCAGTCGGGCTCGCGGGCGATGTTTACGGCAGTGGACTGGTACGGGAACGATTCGGAAATGCTCGGATGGGTTCCGAAATATGGCGGCGTGGCGCCGAACTACTACGCCAACGTGGAACACGCCTTCGCCACTGCGTCCCGGTTCGTGACGGACTGTGCCGCATTGCCGGGGCGGAAGACGCTTCTCGCGCATTCGCTCGGCAATATGCTCGTTTCGTCGGCGATAAAAGACCATGGTTTGACCGACTACTCGAAATACTACATGCTCAACGCCGCCGTGCCGATGGAGGCGTACAATCAAAATGAATACACGGTGGCAATGGTTGACCATGATTGGCGCGGGGTTGCCAATTCGGCATATTCGGCCAATTGGCACAACCTCTTCGAGAAAGAAGACGGCAGATCGAAGTTGACATGGCAAGACAGATTCTTTGGTATCAACAATGCAGTCAACTGTTATTCCACTACGGAAGACACACTGGGCAATGCCACGACAAATGAATGGCTTGTCGGACGCTGGTGGCAGGGCAAGTACTGGGCGATGCAGGAGCTGAACAAGGGAACGGCTTATGCCGCCGTTGCGCCTGAGTCGTGGATGCACTGCGAGGGCGGCTGGGGCTACAATCCGCACTACGCCACGAACTGGTGGTACGTGACATGGCCCAACCGCCGCATGACGGATCGCTTCAGGAAGGCGATATCAAAACTCACGGATGACGACCTTAGAAGGCGTCCCGTGTTCCGTCCTTTCGACGAGAACTGGCTGTTCACCACGAATACGGTCTCGTCGGCATTGGTTGCACCGATTAGATCGAGAATCCTTGCCGACGGCATTCCCGCGACGAGTTTTGCCGCCGGTGCTAATTTTATCGGCGGCGACAAAGTAGCGGGAAACATTGACTATGGCACTTGTAGATCAATGCCATGGCCACGTGATGAGGGTCGATGGTTGCATTCCGACATAAAAAAGATTGCATTTCGTTTTAATCACCTGTTCTTCAAGAAACTTGTCAACGAGGAGGTTCAATGAAAACACAGATGGGTATTGTTTTTGCATTTTTCGTCGCTTCCCTGTATGCCGGCGGAACTGCACGCATCGGAGTCAAGGTAGTTGAATCCGAAACGGGAGAGCCAATTTCCAAAATCAAGGTGTATGGCGGGTTCAGGAACTATTCGCGTGGATGGGGAATTGCCTCAAAGGACAATTCCGATGACGGCGTTACGGACCGCGATGGCTTTTGCCGCTTGAGCGGGCGCACAGAGGCGGGGCACGCCTGCTGCATAGCAAGGGGGAATGCAGGGTACTATGATTCCGGCTGGTATTCCTTTGACTACGTTGAACGGTCAATGCTGAAGTTCGGGCGTTGGCTTCCCGACGATGTTGTTGTTACAGTGCGGCTTGACCGCGTCGTAAATCCGATCCCGCTTTATGTCAAAAAGTCGGTAGGGGCATATCGCGAGAAAAACA
>CAYZYQ010000020.1:17092-31411 GCA_964482645.1 uncultured Lentisphaeraceae bacterium
CCATGTTCGTGTCTCCAAGGCATCCCGTGTTCCGTCCTTTCGACGAGAACTGGCTTTTTACAACAAATGCCATCTCGCCGTTTGCCGTTGAGCCTATTCGCGCGAGAATCCTTGCCGACGGCATTCCCGCGACGAGTTTTGCGGCAGGGGCAAACCCGCTGCCACCCAGCGCGGTGCTCGCAGATTTGAACTATGCAACATTCAGGTCCGCAGATTGGCCACGCAGAGATCGAAGCTGGCGGCAGTCGGACATCAAGAAGGTCGCGTTCTTTTTCACCCAAGGATTCTTTAAGAGAATTGTGGAAGGAGACAATAGATGAAATCAACAGTTCTAATCGTTACAGCGCTTTTCGGCCATGCCCTCTGGGCGGGGCGGGCAAGTTTCTCTGTGCGTGTCCTTGACGCCGATACCGGATTGCCCATTAAGGGAGTTAAAATAGAGGGGGCGTTCCTAAACTACTCAAGGGGATGGAATGAATCCGCCAAGGACAACAACGTGGACGCTTGGACTGATTCAAAAGGGCTTGCAAAACTTTCGGGGAATACCGAAGCGGGGGTGGGCGGGTATCGTATCCCTCGGACGCCCGGTTACTACAATGCGGAATGGACTGAAATCGAATTTCGCGAACAGTCGATGTTAAGGCTTGGCGCTTGGGTTCCAAGTGACGTCGTTTCCACAGTGCGGCTTGACCGCGTAATCAATCCGATCCCGCTTTATGTTAATACGGCAATCGGAGAATATCGAGAAAGGAGTCCGTCTTACTATGAACGGTCTATAAAGAAGAGAGATTTCTCCGTAACCAATGGCGTTCCAATAGTCACGAACGAAAGGCTGTCGTATGACCTTGTAAAAGGCGCCTGGCTGCCGCCACATGGCGATGGTGAAACTTGCGACATCCGGTTTGTGTTTAACGAGAGTGTCCTGGGCTGGAAAGAGGACAGAGGGTATGACGGGACCTTTGTCATGAAGTTGTATCGAACCTCGGTGTCGATCTCCATGCCGGGGCAGGGAAACGGCATCGTTGAAGTGCCATCGCAAGAAAACGCCGGCATCAAGTTGCGAATTGCTCCGGAGTTTGGATACGGGAATGCCATGGTGCGTTGGCGTGGTTGGTTTGGCGGCGGAGACGGGACGAAAACTGATAGTGACAAGAATCGTTGCCATGCATTTCGCATCAGGACGGAGTACGATGACAATGGGAAAATCAAGAGCGCCTACTATGGCAAGATATATAATGACTTTGACATATCCAGTCTTGAAGGTGTAAGATTCCTCTACTATCTCAACCCCGAGTCAAATGACCGCAACCTCGAATGGGACATGCAGCACAATCTTTGCCCCAGTCCGGGATTCATCGGCGACCCGAAACCGTAGGGTCAATCGAAATGTGTCAACAGATGAAGGATGTCCTTTTCGCCGGGCCGAATCTCCCAATCGCCATTCGTGACATCTTCATTCCGCCTAGGATACCAATGGCGCCCAGCATTTGACGAACGGGTGTGTCGAAATCCTGCACGGGTTTCAAAAAGCGTCCGTTGTTACAACGAACGGCTCGCGTTTACGTTCGTCAGTCTTCTACGAGGATGCGGAAACCGACGTCGTGGACTTTTTGCCACGTACGGTACGAGACCTGCGCGTCGAACGTAGCGTCTTTTGGACGGCTCCAGCACGATCCACCTCGCGCGACGGCGCGGGGTTCGTGGTCGTCCGGCTGGGCGAATGGACGGTTTGTCACCGTGTCCGCCGTCCACTCCCACACGTTGCCGTGCACATTCCGCAGCCCCCAGGCGTTCGGCGCGAACGCCGTCACAGGTGCACTTACGCGGTAGCCGTCGTCGAACCGTTCATCCGCCGGCCGCCACGGCGGTACGGCCATGCCCGGCACGTTCGCGCGGAAGCGATCTTGCCGGCGGAACGTCTTGTCCGCCAGGTTGGCGTTCTTTGAGAAGTCGTCGTCGCGTCCGCCCCACCAAAGCACCGTCGTTGCGCCCGCGCGCGCGGCCCATTCCCATTCGCCACCGGAGGGCAGACGCACCTTCGCGCCCGTTCGTTTCGTCAGCAATGCGCAGAAGACCGCCGCTTCGTCCCGCGACACGCGCACGACGGGCTGGTCGGGTTCGTTGAGCGCGTAACCGCGTTCCTGTTCCGTGAATTGCATGAACTCGCCACGCTCCAGTTTGCTGTCGTGCGTTGGCACGAGACGCCGGTATTGCTCGTTCGTGATCTCGTCTACGCTCATCCAGTACGGCTTGTCGAGCGTGATGTTCGCGCCAGTGCCGTTGACGTACTGGCCGGCGGGAATACGCACGAGGTCGATGGACACGCCGTCGCCGAGATCGAGTTTTCGGCGCAACGGTTTTGTGCGCGGTTCTGTCGCAAGAATCTGCGCGGGGCGCGGCGCGGGTGGTTCCGCCAGACGCGGCAGGGCGGGTGTTTTCAATTCGGCGCGGCCAAACGTCTTCTCGTGGTCTTCAATGATGTTTGCATACCGCTTTTGCAAATCGGCGCGGCGGGCGGCGAAGTGCGTCACGCGGTTCGTCCCTACTGTCTCGTGCCACGTGCCATGCCCCATGCGGTTCAAGTCGATCCAGGTGTTGAGGCGATCCCAGGATTCCGCATCCAGCCGGACGCCGTGGTGCCCGTTCTCCAACATCTGCACGAGCGCGGTTGTGTCCGCCGCCACGTCACATGGCGAAAGAACGTCGTTGTCGCCTTCCTGCGTGTGGTTGCGCACGAACGAGCAGAGGGCGATGTACGATGGCGGGAAGAGGCCGTCGTTTATGTAGTACGTTTCTTTCGTCTTGATGCAGATGTCGGGGCGATCTGTCAGGTCGAGTTTGGATCGGCTGTCATGGCAGGAGACACAAGAACGATCCAGCACGGGTTGGACTTCGCGGCGGAAGTCAAAGCCGCGTTCGGGGCCGTACCACGGACGTATCTGCGACGGGGCGCGTTCCATCGCGAGGAGGCGGCGGTTCGGCCCGGCGCTCGCCTGGTTCTCCTCGTGACAGCCGCTGCACGAGGCCAGTTCGCCTGGCATCGATTGCGTCCAACTCCGCATCAACTGCACGGCGCGGCCTTTCGCGTCGAGCGGCTGGATTGAGACGGGCAAATTGGCGGGGAGTGCGAAGTAGGCTGATCCGTCGGGTTCGACGGGGACGGTGCCGAGAATGCGTTTGATGTCCCAGGGGCCGTCGAGGCCGTGGTGATCCGTCTCGCCGCCCATCCAGCGATAGGCGAAGGAGTAGGTGTAGATGCGCAGGGACTTGATTGTTCCACGCGGGACGCCCGTGAGGCCGAGGCCGTCGTAGACGTCCGTCACTTTCATGAAGCCCGTTGTTTCCGTCGTCGTTTTCGAGGCGAGTACGGGCGGCGTCCGCGTCGCCTGCAACGGCGTCGGTTCGAGATAGACGTGCGCGGCGTCTTCGAGAATGGGCGTCAAGTTGTCAAAGGCGTCGGCAAGATAAAGCCCCCAGCCGTCCTTTTCCGTCGGTCGCGCCGCGACGACGACGTAGGACGATGCGAGCGGCCACGGGTGGCAGAACTTCGGCCACGAATAGTCGGCCAGGCGGTCGCGCACGACGGGTTCGACTTTTCGGCCACGTTCCGTGAAACGCTGCACCACGCCGTCGGCGTGTTTACGCCCCTTGTTCACGTCGAAGAGCGTCAGTTCGCCGTAGCGGGGCTGTCCGTGATGGCCGGTGACGACGGCGGTGAACAAGTCGGGATTGTCGGGACACACCCGTGCGTTGAAGAGCGCATTGGGCCAGTACGAATCGCTGCCGTAGTACGCCCGCTGCGTCGTGCCGTCGGGATTCATCGTGAAGAGGATGCGCGAACAGTAGTGCGTAATGTCGGCGTACTCCCAGTGGAGGTACATGACGCGGCCGTCGGGCATCACGTTCGGACACCAGTTGTTGTCCTGGTCGAACGTCAGACGGCGGATCGCGCCGTTCGTTTCCCGGCGGTAGAGACTGCCCACCCAACTCGTGCCGACGACACAGGGGACGCCCACCATCGAGGCATCGGAAATGAAGATGATTGCGCCGTCGGGTAGATAACAACCCGCGTAGCAGTTGACGTCGGCATCGGGAATCAAGTCGAGTTCGTGCGGTTTCGCGTTCGGTTGCGCGACGTCGAGTTCGTACACGCGGTCGATCGTTTCCACGGTACGTGAACCACGTACTTTGGGCGGCCGGTCCGTGCGATCGGTCCGCCGCGTGTACATGACGCGCCGGCCATCCCAATGGAGACAGAGTTCGCCGAAGTAGCCGTTCGTCGTCGTGTCCAGCGCCGCGAACGACGGCGTCCCGCGCACGTTCGACAGGATGCCCAGTTCGTTCGGGCAGCTGACGACGTCTCGGGGCTGCTGCCAGTTATTGTGAAGCCCCATCCGATCTGCGTGGCGGCGGATGACGAGCAATTTGTCGCAGTCGAGTAGGGGATTGGCGAGCAGTCGCGCGCGCAAATCGGCGAGAAACTTTTCCGCGCCCGCGACGGGTTCCAGTTCACCGTAGTAGGGTCCCCAGTCGCCCATCATCGCGTCGAGCAGTTTCTTCTGCGTCTTCTCGAAGTCGCGCAGCCAGACGGGATTGGCCTCGAAGCGGTCGGGCCAGCGTTTCGCCATGTCCGCCCACGCCATTCGGACGTTTTCGGCCTTCACGGCCTGCAACCGCCGAATTGCGCGGTCTTTCCGGTCTTCGCCGCGTCCCGTGTGCGCGAAAGCGAACGCCGCCAGACCAGCGATCGCCCACCGTCCAATCATCCGTCTCGCCTTGTTCATGCTCGCCGTTCCTCCAGATGTCGTCCGCCGGTCAGTCTCTGCGGAAGATGTCCCGTGTGTAGACTTTCTCCCGCACGTCGTCCAATGCCGCGTCGTCGCGGTTGGCGACGATGGCGTCGCATTGTGCCTTGAACGCCGCCAAGTCGGTGGTGACGCGGCAGAGGCCGAACGTCGTGGCTTCCACGAGTGTCGGTTCGTAGACGATCACTTTCGCGCCCCGCGCCTTGATCTGCAGCATGACGTCCTGAATCGCACTCTGGCGGAAGTTGTCGGAATTGTGTTTCATCGTCAGGCGGTAGATGCCGACGACGGGACACCGCCCTTTCATCCGCGCTTTGGCCAGGGCCAGTACACGGTCGGCGATAAACGCCTTGCGTGTCTGGTTGGAGGCGACAATGGCTTCGATCAGGTTTTCCGGCACGTCCGCGTAGTTCGCCAGCAACTGCCGCGTGTCTTTGGGGAGGCAGTAGCCGCCATAGCCGAACGAGGGGTTATTGTAATAGTCGCCGATGCGCGGATCAAGACAGACACCCGCGATGATCTGCTGGGTGTTCAAGCCCTTCATTTCGGCGTAGGTGTCCAGTTCGTTGAAGTAGCCGACGCGCAGGGCCAGATAGGTGTTGGCGAAAAGTTTGACCGCTTCGGCTTCGGTGAAACCCATGACGAGCGTGTCGACGTTCTCCTTGATGGCGCCCTCCTGCAGGAGCGCGGCAAACGTCCGCGCCGCGTCGAGCAGACGTTCGTCCGCCATGTCCGTGCCGACGATGATGCGGCTGGGATAGAGGTTGTCCCACAACGCGCGGCCTTCGCGCAGGAATTCCGGGCTGAAGAGAATGTTTGGACAGCCCGTCTTCTCGCGGATCGAACGGGTGTAGCCGACGGGCACGGTCGATTTGATGACCATGATCGCCTCGGGGTTGACCAAGAGGACCTGTCCAATGACCGATTCGACCGCCGACGTGTCGAACGAATTTTGCGTAGGGTCGTAATTCGTCGGCGTGGCGATGACGACGTATTCGGCGTCGCCGTACCCCGTGTTCGCGTCGAACGTGGCCGTCAAGTCCAATGTCCGCGACGCAAGACGCTCTTCGATTTCTTTGTCCGCGATGGGCGATTTGCCTTGGTTGATCAGATCGACCTTTTGCGGGTCGATGTCGACGGCTTGAACGGTGTGATGCCGGGCGAGCAGCGTTGCGATGCTCAGTCCAACGTAGCCTGTGCCGGCGACGGCGATTTTGTACTTTTTATTCATGGGTGTATGTTTCCGTTGAAGGAGTTGATTTACTCGAATTTGACGGGACGCTTGAGCGCCGTCTGCATGAATGGGTGTATCTTCTCGAAGATGCCGCAGCGTTCGCACATCTCCGCGAAGAGGCGGATATGCGGGCCGGGCTGCGCACCGGACGCGAGGTGGCGGACGTAGCCCTCCGCCGCCGCATCCAGTTGGGCACGGATATCCGCGTCGGGCTTGTACGCCCAAGCCTCGGCCAGTGCCATCAGTTTCGCCTCCGGATCCGTCAGCGTCTGTGCCCACGCAAGCGTCTGCCGGGCGTTTTCCGCGCGTTGCGCCGCTACGGCGGCCGTATCGACGCCCGGCCCGCCGTTCGTCCTTTCCGCGAAGCGGGACGGAATGCGGCGAATCCAGATGTTGCGGTAGGCCACGGGGTGGCCGTGGTCTTGGAGACGAAGGGGTGCTTCTGCGACTTTGTTCTTCGGATTCGGACGCAGACGCCAGGCGCAACTGCCTTCGAACGGCCAGGCATCCTGGACGAGAACGCCGTTCATGAACACGGTGATGGAACCGGGATCGATCTGTTGGCCGTCCTTTTCCAGCGGCGGATGGAAGACGATGTCGTACGTCTGCCAACGGCCGGGTGCTCGCGCGGGATTCACGAGCGGCGGATGTTGCCCGTAAATCGCGCCGGCTTGTCCGTCCGCGTAGTCACCGCGCGTCCAGATTCGCGCCCGTGGATCGGGCGTGGGGATTTCCGTATGGGAATCGATGATTTGCACTTCGTAGCGACTTTGGAGGATGACGCCCGAATTGCCGCGTCCCGCGCCGGGCGGATCGGGAATACGGAATTCGACGTGCAACTGGCAGTCGCCAAACGACTCCCGCGTGAGCGCACCGCCGGAACCGGGTGTGCAGATGAAGAGGCCGTCCTGCATGATCCACTTCGTCGGTTGCCCCTTGCCGTCGCACCAGTTGCGGGCGACAGATTCGGCCGTGCCGTCGAAGAGGACGATGGCGTCGGACGGGATGCCGTTTTCCGGCACGTTGATTTTCAACGGTTGCGGACGATGGTCGTCATGCACGGCCCACGCATGGTGCACGTCGGGGCGGTCGCCCGTCGGCGCCGCGCAAAGCCCACCCACCACGGCGAAGGAAAGTCCAAAGATTGCGAATGTACGGGTCATCTTACAAACCCTCCAACGTCCAGCCGTCGCGGTAACGGCTCTTCAGAAGCGCCGTCGCTGCCGGATCGTCGAATCGGCTTTCGGCGGTGTTCCATGCGTAGGTCTTGCCCGGCAACTGTTCGGCCACGCCGCCCATGACGACGGATTCCATCATGTAGGTCGACCAGGCGAACGAACTGCGCGGCGTACCGCCTTCACGGCATTTCGCGACGAACTCCGCGTGGTGGTTCGGGGCGTTGCCCGGATCGGGGGCCGGTACGACCGTGCCGTTGCGCAACACGGCTACGGGCGCGGCGCCGGCGTGGGGCGCGAGAATCCAGCCTTTTTCACCCTCGATGACACGCCCCTCGTCCGCGCGTGTCTTGAGCGGTGTCTGCGCGAACAGCGCGTCGTAGGCTTTCGGCGGCAGGAAGTCGGCGGGGGTGGTCGGATCTTCGCGGACGCCGGAGTACCAGTCCATGACGAACGGCTTGCCCCCGCTTGCCGCGACGCCGGGGAACTGCCAGCGGATGTGCGAGTAGCGCGGCCAGCACTGACGGTAGATCGGGTCGACGTAGAACGCCGGTTCATCGTCCGCGCGGACGGACAGTGGCGCCGTTTTGTCCAACCCCATGCCGATCCACGGGGCGCTGATGACGTGGATGCAGAGGTCGCCGATCCAGCCGGAACCGAAGTCGCGCCAGACGCGCCATAGCGTGGGATGGTAGCCCGGCGCATAAGGACGCATGGGCGCGGGGCCGACCCACGTCTCCCAGTCGAGATGCGCGGGGACGGGCTGTTCGGCCTGAAGGAAACGTTTCTTGCGCGACAGGCCGCTGCGCGTCGAGTAGAGGCAGACGCGCGTGACGGGGCCGATCGTGCCGGATTGGAGAAGGGCGACAACCTGGCGATCGGATTTCGTGGCGGCGAACTGCGTGCCGAGCTGCGTCACCACCTTCTTTTCGGCCGCGATGCGCCGCAGGAGGCGGCATTCATCCAAACGCTTGCAGAGCGGCTTTTGACAGTAGACGTGCTTGCCAAGACGCATGGCGTTCGCGGCGATGATCGTGTGCGTGTGGTCGGGCGTGGAGACGTTCACGGAATCGATGCGGTCGCCTTCCGCCGCGAGCAGGTCACGCCAGTTTTGGTAGACGCGCGCACCCGGATGGGCTTTGGCGGCCTCGGCGAGACGATTGCGGTCCACGTCGCACAACGCAACGATGCGGGCGCCGGGCGCGGCCTTGAACGCCGAACGGTCTGCGCCACCCATGCCACCGACGCCGATACACGCATGGCACAGCGCGTCGTTGGGTGAACGCGCCGAAAGGATGGACGGAAAGCCCAGCACGGCGGCCGTCGCCAGCGAGTTTTTAATGAACGCTCTTCGTTTCATGCACTCTCCAGATTTAGAACTCCAATATCGTCGGAAACCTTTTTGAACGGCGAAACGCGATTCGGCCGTTCAGTCTAGTTTAGCAAATCCGCCTGTGGATTTGGCACGGAAAATAGTTCATGCAAATGGCAAAGTCGACTTTGCCATTTGCATGGTTTTCGGACGTTTGCGGAACTTGCGCCTCGTGTGGGCGACCCGCTCGTCATCTATTCCGGCCGGACGTTTGACGGGGTGGCCGTCAACTTTGCAGACGTCTCGCGCTGGTGTGTATGACGGAACGGCGTCAGGGGCGGACGATTTCGGACTGCGTCACGCACGTGAAGAGTCCTGCGAACCCCGATTTCGGCGTACCGCCGTTGATCATGAGCGCGAACCCTTGGGCGTTACCGGGCAGATGCTGCGTGACGATGTAACGCAGGAAGTTGCCGTCCGTCGAATAACTGTTGCCGAAACCCGCCACGGCCACGCCGTTTGGACGCGCCAGCACGAGACGGCGGACGTTTTCCACCTTGCCCTCGCCCATCGGCACGGGATGGATGACGTTCGAGGTCATGTAGCCGCCGTCGATTTCCACGCGGATGCCACACGCCCGCGTCCGCGAAAGCCCCAGCGTTTCGGCGGCGTTGCGCACGAAAATCTCCGGGCTCGCCGAAACGATGTAGTTCTCCACGCCCGCCGCTTCGAGCGCTTTCAGAATCTTCACGGACGACGCGAAGTACCACGTACGATAAACGTCGGCGAACTTGCGCGAACAGAACGCATCGAGGGCGTCCGCCCGCTGACCGACGAACATCTGCGCATTGTACGGCCACGCCAACCAGCGCCCGATCGCGTTCATGCGCGGATAGTCCACGTTGCGGTACTGCTTCCAGCCGTCCGCGCCGCGATAGACGGAGCAAAGCCCCGCAAGCGTGGTCTCTTCGACAAGTCCTTTGAACTTCTGCTCGCCGTTCTCGACGAGCCCCTCCGACACGTCGCCCTTGATGATCGTGCCGTCGAAATCCCAGAACGCCATCGGCACGGCGTTCGGACAGGTGGCTTTGATTTTGGCCACGTTCGCCAGTACGTTGGACACAACCGCGTCCACGTGCGTTTCCGCCGCCATGCCAGACAACGTCCACGCGGCAACGCAGGACGCGAACGCTACGGTTTTGAACCAGATTCGGGAAAACTGTTTGAAAGATGTCGTGTTCATGGACGCAAGTATACCACGAACGTCCGCTGGTTGCAATTCGGTTTGATTTGCGCTTGACTTGACATAAAAAAAAAATGCTATTCTACGCACCGTATTTTTGGGAGTTATTGGGTTCGTTTGCATTTGAATGGCGGGTTTTCTGATGATCGGCCGTTCTTGCGGAGCGAATTTGATGGCGACAAAAAGAAAGGCACGTCGTTCCTTTTCCTGTACCCGGCGGCGATACCTTCTTCAATGTGGGTACGGGGAGAAAGTAAAAGGTTGCAATGAGGCAGTTGAAAATGCAAAAAGGGCTGTCGGCCCTACGAAGAGGGGCGGTGTTCGTGTGTGCGGCACTGCTCGGTTTATGTGCGGAGGCAGTGACGGAATTGGATTATTCCGGCAAAGTCTACTGCTACGAAACATGTAAAGGCAGCGGATGGAAAGAGTCGGAGTTGTACGCAATTGCAGGCGATCGTTTTGAAGCTTGCGCTGCGCCGGCACGTCTCAAAATGACGGATGCCCGCTTTGTGGCCGTGCCTGTCACATTGAAGCCCGGTTCTGATCCTGTTACTTATGAAAACATCAAGCTCTCGTTGGAGGGCACTTCATATCCTGGAGAGCTGTCGAGCGCCAGATCACTCTACAGCGACAAGCAATTCATGGAATTGGTCTGTCCGAGGGACGTCTCCAAGTGGGATGGGGGGGACGATGAAGAAGGGGTATGGAGTTATGAGAGCGGAACAGACGAGCGAGAGTGGCCCAAGGACGTGTGGCCGGACAAGAAGTCCTTTCCCGATCGATACTGGGTTCTGGCGCAAGTGAACGGCGTGAACGGGAACTGGTCGGGTCTGACGCATCTGAAGATCGAAGTGAGCGATGACGTCAACGGCTCGTTTGATCCCGTTGTCATTCCCTTGTCGCGTGGAATGCTGGCATCCGAAGATGGCTTTCCGTGCGACAAGATCTTTGGCGGATCATCCATGGCAGTGAAGTCTTTTTCGAAATTGGCGTGGGTCACGTTTGAGGAGAGGCCAGAGGCTTATGCAACTGGACTTGGCCCGTGGTTCGACTGCGCTGACGCAATGGAGGATAAGACCGAAATCAAGATTAACGTTTCGGAGGCGGGGGTCTTGAGGGTCGTCTATCTGCCGCAAGAAAGCGACGGAGAAATCCAGGAATTTCATGTGAAAGGCAGGGACATCATCGGCGACCCCGTGATTACGGACATCGGCGAGCAATATGAAGAAGGCCATTGGGAGTATGTAGAAGAAGAAGGTTATGTGTATGTAGGAGCGTTGTGCGCCAAGTGCCTTGAGGTCGAGGTAGCGAAAGCAACGACCTTGACCGTCTACAGTGGAGACGGAGAGGACGAGGAGTGGACGGACGGGCGCATCTGCGAGATATCCTTTCGACCGACCGGTGTGTCGTGTGCGCGGGTTGTCGCGGACTATGTGGAGACATGCGGTTTCGCCGACGGTTGCGGCATGTCGTATCTGCGCGGATACGTCCTTGGTGGCGGTGTCTACAAGAGCGGCGAGACGGTGACGCTCACGGCCGTCGCGGGCAACACGGCTGTGTTCGACCACTGGGAGTCGGATGACGTCAGCCTTCCCTCGTCCGCGGTGACGAACGCCAACTTGTCGTTTGAAGTTCCAACTGACAAGTGTTCCGATGATGGAACCGCCGAGATAAAAATCCGCGCCGTGTGGCGGAATCGTCGTCTGCCAGATGAAATTGTGGGTGTGTTTAAGGCATGGTACGGGCCGTTCGTGCCAGGCAAACAGGTGTCGCTTGACTTCCCTGAACTTGTCGGCTATGCGGCGAAGGGGCTGCCGACTGGACTGAAGTTCGACGCGAAGACGGGGACGATTTCGGGTGCGGCGACGAAGCCGACGGCCGAGACGGGCGTTGCCGTCTCCTTCACGAAGAAGGGCGCGGAACCCCTGTCAACGCGCTTCATCGTGGGGCCGTTCCCCGAACTCTCCGTGGCGGTTACCGCTGGCGGCACTGTGACTGGCGCGGGTTCGTACGCGGTTGGGAAGAAGGTCAAGCTCACGGCGAAGGCGGCGAAGGGGTATGTCTTTGCGGGCTGGTACACGGATGCAGCGTTCAACACGCCGCTCGTAAGTGATGTGGACTACCGTACACCGTCACTTCCGTACGTGATGCCGACGGAGGGTACGACCATCTACGCGAGATTTGTCCCGTCCTCGGAGGACGAGGAGATCAGTCTCTACGTAGTGGTAGACGATGATCGAGTTCTTGCGACGGAGGATGCGTCCGATGTAGCCTTTCAGACGTCGGGTGCAGTGGCTCTGTCCCTTGACGTGAAGTCCGTCTCCTTGCCGAAGATTACAGTGTCAGGTCTACCGCAGGGTGTGAAGTTTACGGCGAAACGGCTTTTCAACCGCGACGGTTCCGTTCTCGCTGAGGCAAACACGGTCTACGGCGCGGTGACGAAACCGGGCACGTACGTCGTCACGGCGAAACTTACGAACACGACGGTAAAGAAAGCCATTGTTCGACGGTTCATAATCGCCGTCGACAACCTGACATCTGCGAACGTCGGTCTACGTGTTACGAACGCGGATGGCGATGTGGTCTCGCTTCAGAACGCGCCTGGACAGATGTACGTCGTCCGGGCGGGTGTGGCGGAGCATGGTCTTCCGTCGATTTCGGGTCTCGGTGTCGCGGACAAGGTGACGCTTTCGGGGCTTCCGGCCGGACTTAAGTACGATGCGAAGACGGGGCGGATCACGGGTGCTGCCAAGAAAGCCGGTATGTATACCGTTACGGCAACGGTGACGCTCGTCTCCACGTTCACTGTGGAAGTTGAGCAGTAATCTGCGTGGTCGCCAAGGCCGTCGTTTCAAAGGATTTGACATACACGACGGTTCGGGGCTGATGCAGGAGCGGGGCGGTACGTAATGTATCGCCCCGCCTTTTTATTGTTCGGCGCCGAATGTGGAGGGTCTTGCACGGTCTAGAATGTGCTATAATATTGGCATATTTTTGCGAGGATTGCTAATGAAACGACAGAATGTACTCTATCCCAAAGCTGTGAAGGCGTTGCGGGCGCTTGGCGAGAACCTGCGCCTCGCACGTCGCCGTCGTGCCATCACGGCGTGCATGATGGCTGAGCGGGCGAATCTCTCGTTGATGACATTGCGCTCGATTGAACGCGGTTCGCCACATGTCTCGATGTGCAACTACATGGCCGTCATCGCCTGCCTCGGCTTTCAGGATGACATCGCGGCTGTCGCAGCAAACGACATCCTCGGCCGAGATCTGCAGGACGCGAAATTATGAAAAAGCTTTTCCTCTATCTGGATGGAACGCCGCTTGGCGAGCTTTCTATCGACAGTGTGCGCGGGCGCGAAACATGGATGTTCCGCTTTGATGATGCTTTCCTGCTGAAGGGTTTCCCTATTCTCGACCCTGCACTTGCGCCTGTGCGCGGACCTCAGTTCCCGCAATCGAGAGGCTGCTTTGGATTTTTGTCAGACGTGATGCCGGACAGGTGGGGGCGCAAACTGATTCGTCGGCGTGAAAGACGCGATTTGCGCGAAAGCGACTATCTGCTGGGAGTCTGCGACTTGACGCGAATGGGTGCTCTGCGCCTAAAGGAGGACGTGGATGGCCCGTTCGTCGCGGCGGATTTGGGTGATGCGGCGCCGCCATGGACGACATTGCGCAAGCTTGAAGAGTCCGCGCGCCATGTCGATGAGGACGACCACGGTGCGGAGGAAGAGCGTTGGGTACGGGATCTTTTCCGTCCTGGCAGTTCGCTCGGTGGCGCACGGCCGAAGGCAAATGTGACGGCACCGGACGGTAGTCTTTGGATTGCGAAGTTCCCTTCGCCGAAGGACGAATGGGATGTTGGCGCACGCGAGTATGCGACAAGCCTGATAGCGCGGAAGGCGGGGCTGACCGTGCCGGAGACATATGCGCAGAAGTTTTCAAAAGCAGGGACGACATTCTTCTCCAAGCGCTTTGACCGTACGGGCTCACGTCGTATTCACTATGCCTCGGCCATGACGATGCTTGGCGCGACGGACGGCGAGGACGGGCACAGCTATCTTGAGATTGCCGAGTGGATCTGCGCCAACAGCGTGGACGCGACGGCGGACTTGCACGAACTGTGGGCGCGCATGGCGTTTTCGCAGCTCGTCCGCAACACGGACGACCACTTGCGCAATCACGGCTTCCTGTTGACAGAAAAGGGCTGGCGGCTCTCGCCTCTCTTTGACGTCAACCCAAACCCAAATGGCGGCGAATCCGCGTTGGATAGAGGCGACCTGTTCGCGGACGCAGCCTACTACCGACTGACTCGGAACGAGGCGCAGACGCGGTATTCGGAGATGAAAAGGATAGTCGAATCCGCAAAATAGCGGAGGCGTGTGCGAGAGATGTTTCTGCCTTGCGATGAGGTTGAGATGCTCGCTCCGCACCGCCGCATTTATATAAATGCGGCGGTGCGGAGCGAGCATCTATTGCCCATCAAACGGACGTTCCGATTGGTATGTGGGATTCTGCGACAATCTTGCGGCGCTGGGCGTGTAACGAAA
>CAYZYQ010000021.1:0-31097 GCA_964482645.1 uncultured Lentisphaeraceae bacterium
CCGGAAACCGCCCGAAAACGCTTCGGAGAATCAGCCCACGTCGAACCAGTTCCAGCCACGCGAACCGCAGACCTCCACGACGGCGGTGCAGACCGGCACCGTCCAGCCGGGGCGAAGCCGCAACGAGTCGCGGTAGCGGCGGGCCTGCGCCGCCGTCTCGGCGTCCGGCGCCGTGCGCTCCAGCGCGTAGATGCGATCCGTCTCCGCGTTTGTGAAATACTTGAACTCGACGAGCATCGCGGGCTTCGGGTAGCCCGGCTTCGGCGTCGCGAGGAAGTCCACGCGCCCCGCCGGCGTGTTGTACTCCGTCTCGAACGAGTAGAACGCGGCGAGCGCGTCCCAGGCGCGGGACGTGAACGTCGTCCGGAAGAAGTTCTCGTTCATCTGGTCGAACGCCTGCGCGGGGATCCGCGCCTTCACGTAGTGCGTCCAGTACGCCGCGAAGAGATCCCGCCACGTGCCCGCGCCCAGCGCCAGCGCCTTCGCGGCGGTGAGGAAGCGGCGGCTCGCCTCCCCGCCGTCCGAGACGCGGGAGAGCTCGTCGTAGTAGTCCACGAACATGTTCCGGGCCGTGAGGTTGGGGATGGCGAGCGTGAAACGGTCCGCGAACGTGAGCAGCCCGAGGTAGTAGAGCGCGTAGGGGAAGAACTCCTTCGAGAAGAACTTCGCCCGCCCGAATTTCACCGACAGACCGCCGACGTCCATCACCTCTCCTTCGCCGCGCTCGACGTAGGCGCGGACGCGCGCGAGCGCGTTCTCGTTCGACCCCGCCAGGCGGCGGAACCAGCCGACGTCCGTGCGCAGGTTCGCGTCAAGTACCCGCGAGGGGATTTTGCCGCCGTCCGCCGCGAGGCAGTGGAGATACCAGTTGCAGATCGTCGCGTTGTAGAGCGGCTCCGTGCCCGGCATGAAGTGATAGCCGTCGTAGAACGCCTTCAGGTCGGACAGCACGGCCGGCAGCAGCGACGGGTCGAACCCGTAGTCTGCGAAGACGCCGCCGACGTAGCGCTCGACCTGCGCCTGCGTGAACCCGACCATGCCGACGAGCGACGGGTTCAGGCTCACGACCGTGCCGACGTTGAACCCGCTCGACAGGTCGTCCAGCGTGATCGGCAGCACGCCCGTGAAGTACGTGCGCCCGACCGTGCCGTCCGCCAGCCCCGCCTTGAACGACTTGAAGAACGCCTTGAAGAACGATTCGCGGACTTCGCCGCCGCCGTGCCCGCACACCGCGTCGTACTCCGCGTCGCGCCCCGACACCACCAGCTCGTTCGTGAAGTTGTCGTATTCGTCCACGATCACGTACAGCGGCGGGAGACCGTTACGCGCGACGACGTTGCGCAACTCGGTGACCATCGCCGCCGCATCGTCAAGGTCGAACGCAGACGACCAGTCCGCCAAGTCGGCGTAACGCGCGGCGAAGTTCCGGACACATCCCCGGACGTGGACGATGAAGTTCAGTTCAAGTTCCGCGAGCGTGCCAACCGTGATGACCGAGAAGTCGAACTTCAGCACAAGGAACGAGTTCGCCAGCGGCGTCGGCCGTTTCCCGACGTCGGTCGGTCCGAAAAGCTCCGCGAAGTTCCCCTTCTCCTTCACGTCGTAGTAGTAGCCGAGGAGCGAGCACCAGAGCGACTTCCCGAAGCGCTTCGGGCGCAGGAAGATCGGCGTCTTCACGCGCTCCAGCGCACGGAGGTACGCCGTGTTGTCCACGAAGTGGCATTCGCGGACAAGTTCGGCGTAGTTGATCACGCCGTAGGGGATTCGCTTCGGCTCGTGTTCCATGGCATGATTGTACCACAACCCCGCCCCCACCTGCGAGGGGAAAATACCCCGCAACGGTGAAGTTATGCTATACCCCGAGTTTAACACTTCTTTTTGACCGTCGGTGCCCAGCATCTGCTAGCATTCCTGGGAATGTTCGCAAACATTCCATTTCCCGAGCACTCTGACTATACAGATACTGGGGATGCCGTAGCTCCACTTCACGTCCCCTGTCTAAAACTGCGCCACGAGATATTAAAACTTTTCTCCCACCCATGAAACGCATGAGCGCCGGCATGAGAGACATTCCGTCTCGGAACGACTGGCGCAGCCGCCCGAGGTAGTCGAGCCTACCATCGTCAAACTTGGAAAGTGTCCCGATACACAGCAGTACTTTCTTCCCCGTGTGGCTCTTGCCGTTGGTTCGCAACCATGCGCTTGTCCTCGATTAGCCTCAAGTAGTCGATTCCGTTGTGTCGTGCCTTTCAATGCACATAGCCACTTTCACGTAATGACACGGAAAAATGCAAATTATTATGTAAATATACGGGATATGCAATAGGGAATTGGGTGTTTTCCACATTTCAAGGGCGCTCAAGTGGCAAACTCGGGGTGTAACAACAACACCCCTCTGTCGCAAATTACCCAACGCCCCGCCGAAACATTCGACGGGGCGTCCCCTGTCGCCGTCACTGCGCCGCATCCGCCGGACGCAGCGTTTCCACAACCCACTCGCGCGAACCGGCCGCCGCCGGCAACGGCTTGACGTAGGCGTTCGTCTCATCCACGACCGGACGCGGATCGAGCGCGTGCTCGAACGTCGGCAACGGACGCGGCGTTCCGTCGCCCCCTACGACCACGCGGCCCTCGCGACCGGCGGCGTCGAACACGGGAATGCCGCCCTTGATGTGCGTGAACAACGGTTCGGGCGGCTCCTCGGCAGCGGCCTCTGCATCCAGCGCGGCCAACAACGGATCGTCCTCCTTGACGTTCGCATATTTCAGCGAAACGCCCAGCCGCTTCTCCACATCGTCGATACCGAAAGATTCATCCTCGTCCGCGAACGACACGATGCGCCCCGTACAACCACCTTCCGACACGAGGCCGCCCATGCGACGGACGTAATCCTCCGCCTCGAACGGGAAGTCGTAGTTCACGAGACAGTCTACGGCCGCAACGTCCACGCCGCCGCCAAAACCGTCCGTCACGACAACCAGCGAAATCTCGCCGGACGCAAAGGCATCCTGCACATACCGCCGGTCTTCCTCGTTCACATCGCCGGACAGAAGACCGCATTTGACGTTCCGCAGAGCCAGACCGTTCTGGACTTCCTGCGCCGTCGTTTTCCGATTGCAGAACACAACCGTCTTCGCCTCCGGCGCCTTGGCAAGCAAATTGCCCAACACGGTGAACTTGTCCTCGGCACGGACGATGAAAACGACCTGACGCTCCGCCGCCAGCACGTCGGCGACGGATTCCGTCTCGGACGATGGCGGCACGTCCGGCATGGGAGGCACGGGCGGTGGAACGACCGGCGAACTGGATGCGGCAACAGGCGCGGCGGGAGCGACCGGGGGCGGCGGGGGCGCAACCGGCGGTTGCGCCTGCTTCGGCTGTGCCGACTGCGGCGCGGGTGTCGGCGCACTCTTCGGCTTGGCTTGTTTCGGAGCATTCGGTTGTTTCGGGGCGTTCGGTTTCGCCGGCGTCTTCGGCGGATTGACCTTCTGTGAAGCGCCTTTCGGCGGCGTCTTTTTCGTCTGCGCCTTCGTCGGCTGCGGCCGCTGTTTCGGCTGTGACGGTTGCGGACTTTTCGCGTTACCGCCGCTCGCATGACGCCCATGCCGTCCACGACGGCCGCGCCCTTCCCGTCCTTCGTGTTTCGGGGCGGGCTTCGCGGTCTTGCCCGAAATCCTGCCCAACAACTTGCCTAGAAATCCGAACGCCATGTCAGGTTCTCCGATTCAATCATTCCGCCGTCGGCGCGGACGCAGGGGCAGGGGCCGGTGCGGGCGTGGCGGCGGCCGGCGCGACGCCGACGAGCGCAGCGGCGGCGGCTTTCTGTGCATCCGTGACGGCCTCACGCGCGTCGACGGCGGCTTTCGCATCTTCGTCGACAGGCTTGAGGGATGCCGTTTCGCCGCGCTGTAGCCGGTCGAGCGGCTTCAGCAGCGGATCGTCGTCCTGCAACATCGTGCACTTCAGCGGTTCCTTGATGTACTCCTCGATTTCGGGGATGGCGAACGACTCGTTTTCGTCCGCAAACGAAATCGCAATACCCGTGTTGCCGGCCCGGCCCGTCCGACCAATGCGGTGAACGTAATCCTCGGCCTCGTAGGGGAAGTCGAAGTTGATCACGTACTCGATGTCGTCCACGTGGATGCCACGCCCGGCGACGTCCGTCGCCACGACGATTTTGATCTTCCCCGCGCGAAAGTCCTCCAATACGCGGAGGCGGCGGTTCTGGTTCACGTCGCCCGACAACATCTCGCAGGCTACGCCGCGCCGTTTCAACGATTCGTACACATCCTCCGTCGTATGGCGGCGGTTGCAGAACACGATGGCGCGATCGTTCGGGTGGAGGGCGATGTGGTTGAACAGCACTTTGAACTTGTCGGCCGCGCGAATCACGTAGACGACCTGACGCACCGTGTCCGTCGCATTGTGGTTGCTTTCAACTTCGGCCTTGACCGGCTCTTCCATCCACTGAGACGCCAAGCGCATCACGTTGTCGGTCAACGTGGCGGAGTAGAGCATCGTCGCGCGCACCTCCTTGCGCGGGAGACGGTACATGATCTCGCGAACATCGGGAATGAAACCCATGTCCAGCATACGATCCGCCTCGTCGATAACGAGCGTATCGACCTTGCGCAGATCGATGACGCGGCTGTTCGCCCCCAGCCCTTCCGGCAACGCGCCCTGGAAGAACGAGCCGGCCGGCCGCTTGCAGAAATCAAGCAGACGCCCCGGCGTGGCGACAAGCAAATCGACGGGCGCGTCGAGGATTTCACGCGCCTGACGTTCCAGATCCATGCCGCCGTAGACGGCCAGCGCACGCAACCCCGTGTACTTGCCGAGCGCCACCGCGTCCTTGCAGATTTGAATGACGAGTTCGCGCGTCGGCGCGATGACGAGCGCGCGCGGGCAACCGCCCGTTTTCATCCGCTTGTCGGGCGTCCGCAAATAGCGCGTCAGAATCGCAATCAAAAACGCCGCCGTCTTGCCCGACCCGGTCTGCGCCTTGCCGGCAAGGTTCTTTCCGTCCAGCGCGTTCTGAAGCGAAAGCGCCTGAATTTCCGTGCAGTACTGGAATCCCAAATCGGCGATGGCGTGCATCACCTCGGACGGCAGGTCGAAATCCTGAAACCGCTTTTTGCCCTCGACGGGCGGTACCTGAAACGATGCAGGATCCCACGCCTGGTGTTCGGCGCGACGCTTCTCAATTTCCTCCGGCGACATCACGCCGCCCGGCCGCATTTCGGTCGGCGCCGTGTTGATCGCGCGCGGCGACCGATTCCGCTCGCGGCGCGACTCGCCACCACGTCCCCGCGCACCGTCGCGGCGGCCGTCCTTGCGTTCCTCCCGACGCGGCCGCCCATTCGGATGCGCAGCGGCCGCCCCATTCGGACGCGACGACGCGGAACGCCCCCCCGATGCCCGATGATTTTCGTCACCGCCACGCCCGCCGCGCGTCTTCCGTCCCTGCTGCCGCGTCCGCCCGTCCGCCGCCTTGGCGGGTGTGCTCTTCTTCGCCGGCGAACGCCCCGCTTTCGGCGCAGCCTCCTTCTTGCCGGTGATGACCGCCACCAGCTTCTTCAAAAAACCAAATGCCATTACAGTCTCCTGAGTATAACAACGAAGGGCCGCACGGGAAGTTTCGAACTTCCTCGGCGGCCCGACGTCTCATGCCGCAACCGGATATCCGATTGCGCCGTCCCGATTAACGCTTCGAGAACTGGAAGCGCTTACGGGCGCCCGGACGACCGGGTTTCTTACGCTCTTTCATGCGGCTGTCGCGCGTCATGCAACCCTCGACCTTGAGGGCCTTGCGCAGATTGGCGTCCGCCGCCACGAGGGCGCGGGACAGGCCATGACGGATGGCGCCGGCCTGGCCGGAGCAACCACCGCCCTTGGCAAACACAACCACGTCCACGGCCGAAATATCGTAGCCAGAGATGGCGATCGGCTGCTTGAGGTAGTCGCGCAACGCTTCGGAGGTGATGTACTCTTCAAGCGGCTTGCGGTTCACGATCCACTTGCCTTCGCCCGGCACGAGCTTCACGTACGCGACGGCGGTCTTCCGACGACCGGTTCCGGCGGAAATCACTTTGTCTTTCGTAGCCATTCGGGAACCTCCTTAGAGCTTGATCACTTCGGGTTTCTGGGCGGCGTGCGTATGCTCGGCACCGGCGAACACCTTCACGCGCGTCATCATCTTGCGCGCGATGTTGTTCTTCGGCAGCATCCCCCACACGGCCTCCATGATCATGCGCTCCGGATGCGCGGCGCGCATCTCGGCAGCGGAGAAACGCTTCAAGCCATCCCGGTAACCGGAATAGCGCTGATATTCCTTCTGCTCCTCCTTCTTGCCCGTCAACTTGACCTGGGCGGCGTTGACCACGATCACGAACGCGCCGGCGTCCACGGAGGGGTCGAACTGGGGAGTGTCTTTCGCGCGAAGCTTGTTGGCGACCACAACGGCCAGACGGCCGAGGACGACGTCCTTCGCATCGATGAGGAACCACTTGCGGTTTTCGCCGGGGTTCACTCCACGCGTGCTTTTCTGCAACATTTTTCTTTCCTTGTTTCTTGTGGCTTTGTTCCCGAAACCGGGGATTTGTCCGTTGTTACGCCCCCGCAGTTCCTGCGGAGACAGGAGACCGACCTCGACAGCCGACCTCGCGTTTGGGTGCATAGTTAATCAAAAACGACGGCAGATGTCAACGGGGGGCCGCAATCTGAAATGGCAAGCGCGGTCATTCGCCCTTCCACATTGTCTCAACCCAGGGCGCGGGGCGGCTGACGAGATGCCACGGGACTTTCCCGTACTTTTCATCGACGCGGTAGCCGCAAATGGCCTGCGGCAGATCCGGCCGGCCGTGGAACGCGATGATCGACGCCGTTTTCGGCGGGCGCGGCGTCAACAGCAGGTTCAACGGGAAGACGGGCACGCACTGGCGTTTAAACGAACAGACCCATGCGTCCGGCCACCACGTCACCGTCCCCGCCTCGCGCATGGCGCGTGTCTGGTACTTCTGCGACCCCTTCCGGAAAAAGGCGTCCAGTTCGGGTACGTCCTTGTCGCGCAAAAAACATTCATAGACGCGCTGGGACGCCGCCGTGCCCGCGTCGAAACGGAAACAGGACGAGTTGCCAATCGCAGGCAGTTTACGGAAAATCGCCTTCCGCCGCTCCACCCAGTTGTGGATGATGCAGAAATCGCCTGGATGGTAATCGAAAAAGCGATCGAGGTCGTTGCAGACGAGCAAGTCGATGTCCAGGCAGAGCGTCGGCCCCTCCAGTCCCGCGAACCCGTTTTTGAAGAGCGTCAGTTTTGAGTGAACGTTCGGCCAACCTCGGCCTTTGACGCCGGGATCGGGCACAAAGTCCACGCATTCGACTTCCGAGCGAATGCCCGTGCGGTCGGTTGTCACGCAGACGAAACGGAACGGTCGTTTCAAGTGGGCCTTGACACCGCCATAGAGGCGATTGATGTAATCGGGGCTGTAGTAAGTTCCCCATTTCAGACAGACGACGTTCACACGATCACGCATTGTCTTTATCTCCTTTTTTCCACCGCCGACAGACCGTCCCGTCCACCGTCGGAAACGCCGAATCAACTGCCGCACACAATTGGCGGTAGAAACGGAATCGCCACGCGAGGTTCAGGCGTACGCCCCAGGACACATGCGGCGACTTGATCTTCCGCGCCAGCTTTCGCAACAGATAGCCATGGATTGCGAACAACCATTCGTCGCGAGGAATCTGCGTCTCGCGCAGGAACCCCGCGAAACAGGCCCGCGCCCGCCGCCGGGCGGCGAATGCCGTCCACGGCAGACGTTCGGTACAGCAAACGATATAGCGAACAAAATCTTCGGCCGGCGTCCCCCAGCGAAACTCCTCCAAATCAAGGAAGCCCGCAACCCGACCGTTTACAAAATGGAAATTCCGGTCGTGCAAATCCCCGTGGATGATTCGTAAACGTTCAGGCGGCAGATCGAGCACAGCGTCGTCCATACGCCGCAGTTCTGCGACGATTTCCGGAGCGGCGTCCTTGTCCAGCAACGCAAGCAACGCCTGTTTGACCGCCCGCCCCTGCCGCGCAGGCAAAATCTGCCCGTCGTCGACGAGGCCGTGGCGGAACTCTTCGTAAGCGGACAACATCGCCGTGCGTTCCGCCGCCGTCAACCGATCGGCGCGTATCCCCCGACCCGCAATCCATTTCAACGCCAAAGCCTCCCACGCGCCGAACGTCACCGTCCGCCCCCCGAAAAGCGCGGCGGAACAGAAGGCGGCCGGCGCGGACGCCGTGTGCGCCAGCAGCCGCGCGAACATCCGCCGTTTCGCACTGGGGAAACATTTGGCGACAAACGTCTCGCCCGCCGCCGTCTCTACGCGGAAGTTCAGTGAATGCGCATGACCCGGCAACGGCATACACCGACGTACGGCGATGCCGAATCCGCCGAGGGCGGATACAAGTTCGGTCGTGGAAAAATCACGTGTCATGCGATTTCCTCGACAACCGGCCAAAAGGGAAATGGACATGGACGAACCTGCGTCCCGCGAACGGCAAAGCACCAGCTGCCGAAAAGCAGACGGTTACGCGCGGTACGCCGATTTCCAGACACGCGCTGATCCGATGGTGGCCCTGCCGCAGGGAATCAATGTGGCCGCGCGTCCGACAAAGCATGATGTTGATCGGGCGCGTCTCGTCATAACCCGTCCGCCGCAAACTCGTGTAAAGGGGATCCATCCGCGATTCGTGTCCACGCCCCACGTTGTCGCGCGTCCGAATGGCTCGTTCCAAACCGAGATCGCGGACGGTCTGCGGCGCGATATGATAGAGACGCGAGGACTTGTAGCGATAGCGATTGCGGAAGACGCGGATGCACGTGGCGGCAAGATTCCATTTCGGCACGGAGGGCTTGAAGACGATGCGAACGGATACCGCCGTGCGCGGTCCTTTCGCCAGCGCGGCCGTCAAACGATGACGACCGCGTAAAACCGCATCCGTACCGTCCGGCCGAATGTAGAGAACAATCGCGTCGTCCGGCAACACCTCCGAAGGAATCGGCTCGCCCACATAGTCGGGTACGGCCGCGACGTCCGCAACTTCCAACGGATAGACATTGGACGACCAACCTAAATGAGAAACCGCGTTTCTGCGCAGTTCCCCAAACGAGTCGACGTCTATCGCGGTTTTTTCCATGGCGCAATTATACCACAGTTCTAACGTCGGTATCTTACGTACATCAGTTGTGGTGTCAATGACGGGTATGGTATAATGGCGGGCATGAAAATGCGAATGATGATTGGAACGGCCGTTGCGGCGGGATTTGTTTTCAGTGCGTGGGCTGATGCGCAGTGGGTGTGGCATCCGGGCGACTATGCGCTCTGGCACGGCAACCGTGTACAGGCGCGGCGATTGGAACGCGGCAGCCGGCTCGCGCCCTTCTGGCCGCAATACGCACCACACACGTGTGTAACGTTTGGAATGTGGGTTGAACTCAAGCAACCTGAAACGGTGGAAGTCTATGCCGACGGGCAGATGGCCCTCTCGGTCAGCGAAGGGTACAAGGACACGTACAACACCGCGATGGCCACAACGAACCGCATTGCGTTGCCGGCCGGGAAGATGTGGATTTCCGCGCGTGTCCAAAACAGCGAACGCCCGCCGGCGTTTTTCATGCGCGGCCCAACGGTGCAAACCCACTCGGGCACCGTCGTCGCCGAAGCGACCGGCTCCACCGTGCAACTCCCCGCCGCGTGTGAAAGCCGTTTCAACGCGCCCGACCGGACGCCGTGGACGTGGACGCCCGCCACGCGCCCCGTCGCGCCGACGGCCACGCGCCGTGTCAAAGATCGCCAGATTCTCGCCGACTTCGGACAGGAGACGTACGGGTTCGCGCGTGTTGCCGACATTCGCGGCACGGGCTACGCCAAGGTCATCTACGCGGAATCCGAACCCGAAGCCCTCGACGAGGCGGACGGTCACGTTGATTCGTGGGAAATCGTCCGGCTCACCCCCGGCGCTTGGCGTTCGGACGTTCCACACGGCTTCCGCTACCTGCACGTCATCCCGCTCGACAAGGGACTGGAAATCGGCGCCGTGTCCATGGATTTCGAGGAGTCGCCCGCCAAGCCCGCACGCGGACGCTTCCGCTGTTCGGACGACCGGCTGAACAAGATCTGGGACGTCTCGGCGCACACGCTCGCCCTCACCTCCCGCGAAGTGTTCATCGAAGGCGTCAAGCGCGACCACTGGGTGTGGAGCGGCGACGCCGTGCAGAGTTTCCTGATGAACTACTATCTCGCGGCAGACGACGATCTCGTAAAACGTTCGCTCTGGACGCTGCGCGGCGGCGATCCCGTGCAACGGCACATCAACACGATCATGGACTACACGTTCTACTGGTTCATTGCCGTGCGCGACTACTGGCTCTACTCCGGCGACCGCACGTTCTTGCGCCAGATCCACCCCGCCATGGAATCGCTCATGGCATGGGTTTGCGGCCGCCTCGATGCACATGGCCGCCCGTGCGACCGACCGGGTGACTGGATGTTCATCGACTGGGCGCCGGGTCCGCTCCCCAACCACGGCGGCGTGTGCGCGTTCGAGCAAATGCTGTTTGTCCGTGCCCTCGAATCGCTCGCGGACGTGGCACGTGAAGTGGGCGCCGCCGATGCCGCCACACGCCACGCGGCCCGCGCCGCACGGTTGCGCGACGAAATCATCCCCCTCTGGTGGGACGACGCGAAGGGCGGCCTCCTGCACCTCTTGCGCACCGACGGCACACGCGACCCCACGCTCACGCGCTACGCCAACATGTTCGGACTCTTCTACGGCTATTTCGACGAGGCGCGTCGTGATCGCGTCGTGCGCGACGTGCTGCTCAACGACCGCGTAATGAAAATCCAAACGCCGTACATGCGCTTCTACGAGCTGGAGGCGCTCGCTCGCGTCGGCGAGCGGACGCGCGTTTTGGACGAGATTCGCACCTATTGGGGCGGGATGCTCGACCTCGGCGCGACGGCGTTCTGGGAACTCTACAATCCTACGGAAAAGGGCGCACAACACTACGCAATGTACGGCCGTCCTTACGGGAAGTCGCTCTGCCACGCCTGGGGTGCCAGCCCCATCTATCTGCTCGGTCGCTACTACCTCGGCGTGAAGCCGACGAAGCCGGGCTTTGCTGAATACACGGTCACGCCGGATGCGGCTGGCCTTGCCTGGATGGAGGGCGTCGTCCCCACGCCGCGCGGCGACGTGCGCGTGGATGTCCGCGACGGCAAGGTACGCGTCGTCGGCAACGGCGGACGCGGCACGTTGCGCTGGAAGGGCCGCACATTCCCCATCGCCCCCCACGCGACAGTCACGGCGGAGTGACGTCGCGACGGCGCATTAGCCGATAGCCCACATGACAAAACTCATCGAAACGCCCACCAGAGCGCCGATGACGCCACCCCAGATGGTCACGCCGCGTAGTTCGCGGTTGGCCACCTTGCGGGTGAGCATTTCCATCTTCTTTTCGTCATATCCCACGATGGATTCATAGATGATGTTCCAGCAATCGGTCTCTTCCAGAATGTGCTGCATATGCGTGGAGAGATAGATTGTGACGTGATCGGCGCACAGACGCGCGAACAACGTGCGGGCATCGTCGTTGAACAGCGCCCCCACCTGCGAAAACGCCCGCAGTTCTTCGAGTACCAGTTGGGGAACGAACGGGCGGACGATTCCGCCCACGCCCGACACGCCCGTGGCGATCCGCGCGGCGACCTCGTCGATCTCCCGACGAAAATCCCGCTCGAACACCTGACGGACGTCCGACGAATTGAGCCGTGCCACGATCTTCTCGGGACTCATCAGCTCCTTGCTGATGACCTCCTTCACGTTGAACGCAATTTCATGTTTCTTCTTCGAGAAGACGGTCGTGAAAATCCACCGAATGGCGAGGTCGTTCGTTCCCGCGCCAATGAAAAAGCCGACCGTTCCTTGCAGGAGAACTTGTACCGCGAGCGTCATTTTTCAACCGGCATCGCGTCGACAGCCGCCGCCGATTCCGCCGCATACGCAGCCATGGGAAATCCCATCGCTTTCGCGGCACGGACAAGCGTTTCATCATCGCTGGCAAGTGCGCACGTGACGCCATGGACGGACTGGAGTTCCAACATCGTGGCGAGATGTAGCGCCGGCAACGTGCCCAACACGACGGGGAAAGATTCCGCCGCCCGGCGAACCACGCCGTCGGTAACGGCGACTTCCGTAACCGTGGCCATCAGTGTCTCGACCCACTCGCCAAACCGAGCACGTCCCGCGTCGTCAAGCGTCCCTTTCAGACGCAACGTATTCGCGGCACGAAGACATTCCGTACGCAACAGGGAACTGGCGTAGGCCTTGTCCCATTTGCCCC
This sequence comes from uncultured Lentisphaeraceae bacterium, assembly GCA_964482645.1. Taxonomy (GTDB): domain Bacteria; phylum Verrucomicrobiota; class Kiritimatiellia; order RFP12; family UBA1067; genus RUG572. The sequence goes on from CAYZYQ010000021.1 coordinate 12,396, forward strand.
AGAACGCCGGCGTTTCGCCGATGCCAAGCAACCGCCGGACTGCGATCGTCGAATCAATATAGACCGTCATCGTGCATTCCTTTCATCTGCCATGGTCTTGACCGGATCGCCGTCAACGCCAAACCCGCCAATCCCGTCCAGTGCGGACACAGGCAGCGTCGGTTCGCGCAATGGCAACCGCGAAGCCTCCTCTTCGCCCAGCAAACGCGCGACAATGCGCTTGTGGTTCGTGATCAGCACCTCCTTCCCCTGGCGGGCCAGACCAAGGTAGTGGCAGAGCTGCTGTTTGAGCGTGGCCGTGTTGACCTTTTCAATCATGCCCATATTATAGACACAATATAGTCATATTGTCAAGCCAACACACCCTTCTTGATGAAAATTCATGTGCAGGACGGTGGAGACAGGCGGACTAGGCGAAAATTTGCGTGTAGAATGACGCCCAGTAGGAAATCACCTGCGTGGCGCCGGCGCGGAAAATGGCGTAGAGCGATTCACGCGCCGTCGCGTAGAGGTCGCAATAACCGGCCGCCGCCGCCGCGTGGATCATCGAATACTCGCCAGAGACGTTGTACGCCATCACGGGCAGGCGCGTCTGCGCGACGACGTCCTTGATCAGATCGAGATAGAAGAGCGCGGGCTTCACCATGAGCGCATCCGCCCCCTCCGCCTCGTCGAACACGGATTCACGAATGGCCGTGGCCGGATCGCGATAACTCGCCTGATAGGATTGGCGATCGCCCTGCGACGGCGCCGAGTTTTCGGCATCGCGAAACGGTCCGTACATCTGCGAAGCGAACTTCGTCGAATAGGCGACAAGCAGCGTCTTGGCAAATCCCTCTTCGTCGAGCGCCCGACGAATCGCCGCAATCTGCCCGTCCATCATGGCCGACGGCGCCACGCCGTCCGCCCCCGCCCGCGCATGGGCCACCGCCACGCGGGCGAGCATTTCGCAAGCCGCGTCGTTGTCGACATCGCCGTCCGCATCGCGCGGCCCGCAGTGTCCATGGCTCGTGTACGCGCAGAGACACACGTCCGTCAGAATGACGAGATCGGGATAGGCCGCGCGCAACATGGCAATCGCGCGCGGGACGGCGCCGTGCGAATCTGCGGCCGGCGTTCCGCACTCGTCCTTGCCCGCGCCCTCGTGCTGGCCAAAGAGCAGAACGCTCTTCACGCCCTGCGCGACGACAGGTGCGAGTTCCTTCACGAGTTCGTCCGCCGACAACCGGTACTGGCCTGGCATCGACGCGATCGGCTCGCGCCGCCCCGTACCCGGTACGACGAAGACGGGCCAAATAAACTTCTCCGGCCCCGGCTTCGGCATCGCGAAAAGATCGCGAATCGCGGCCGTCCGACGCAAACGGCGCAGACGCACTTCAGGATAGCCCGCCATGGACGCGCCTCCCTACTTCCGACCCTTCCGCGCCTTCGGTGCCGGCGCGGCCGACGTCTCCTCGGCGGGGATGATGAGCTTCTGGCCCACGCGCAACACATTGGGCTTGAGACCGGGATTCGCGGCGAGAATCTTCGCCCGCGTCGTGCCAAAACCCTTCGCAATAAAATCGAGCGTCTGCCCCTTCTCGACGACGTATTCGTAGTGCGGGCCGACGTCCGCCGCTGGCGGCGGAGGCGGCGCCGGACGGGCCGCCGGTGCGGGGGGCGGCGGCGCGGCACGGGAAACGGCGGACGACGACGCGATCGCCGCCACGCGCTTGGAAAGATCGTTCACGATTTCGCGCCGCATCTGATCCTGGTCGCGGCGAATCGAGGACTTCAATTCGGCCACTTCCGCACGCAGGGCGGCAACATCCCCCGACGAATCGCCCGTGTTGTTCAAGGCCGCTTCGACTTTCTGCAACCGTAGGGCGATTTGATCTTGATTCTGCACGAGCAGGTCGAACTGCTGAATCAAACGCGGAATCTCGTCCAGCAACTGCTGCTGCTGGTAGGCCGACCGCGCCGCGTTCTGCGCCGGCAGCAAAAACGGCAGTACGCAGAACAACCACACATTCTTTTTCATCGTCATCATTGTTTTCACCTTTCAATCGATTCAGGAACGCAGAAAAACCACATATCGCCCTTCTCAGAGAAACCAGAAGAGGCTCCAGACGGCGAGCAACACGACCGCCACACGCAGGAAACGCCGTTGGCGACGCAGGACGAGATGGAAACGCCCTGGCAATCCGAACGTCTTGCCACCGGCCAGATAGTGGAAAAGCCGCCAGCCCGACCGCCCGTTCAACGCGCGCGCCGACCCGGCGGGGTCGTTCACCGTGTCCATCAACCACGGCGCGTCCTCGCTCGTGTAGGCGTGGTTGTAGGTGACCAGCATGGTTCGAATCGCTGCCATGTTCCGTTCGCTCCGCGTCCTTCGTTTACGGAAGTTTGATTTCCTGCCCCTGCCGTACACGGCCGTCCTGCGGAATGATCAGACGGTTCGCGTCGCGGATGTCGCGCCACCGGGCGTTCGTCCCGTAGAAGCGCTTGGAAATGCTGAACAGCGTATCGCCCGCCTGAACGGTATACGTGGCAGGCCGCCCCGCATCCCGGTCTTTCTTCTTCGGCCCGCCCGGCAGGAAGGACGCAAGACCGCCGTCCGTCTTGGACTTGCCCTTCACGCCCGCTTTCGTCTGCGGCTTGTTCGCATCCGCCTGATCTTCGGCAGCCGCTTCCGCGACCAACTGCTTCACCTCGTCCGTCTGCGCGAGCGACACCGCCGGTTCGTCGTCCTCGTCCAGCAGTTCGGCGTCCGTCGGACGCACCCGCCGCCGTTTCTCCTCGACCTCCATCCGCTTCAGTTCGGCCAACGCTTCCCGCGCGGACTTCGCCGCAATGTTACGCGGCGCACCCGTGTCGCCCTCGGAAAATTTGGACACCAGATTGCGGAACTTCTTGTTCTCCTGCGTGGCCTTGTCCAAATCCGCCTGCGCGGCGGCCAAATCCTTTTTCAGACGCGCCACTTCCGTCTCCAGCGCGGTCTGCTTCTTCTGAAGAAGGTCGTTGGCCTGCGCCAGTTTGTCCGACGCGCGACCGCCCTCCTTGCGCACAATCTCCGCCTCCAACAACGTGGTGCAGGTTTTCAGACGATCCTGCGCCACCGTCGCCTTGTCGGACTCCGGCCGCAACGCGAGGTATTCGCGGTAGTGGACGATGGCGCCGATGTAGTCCTTGCGCATATCCTGCAGCAACGTCGCCAACTGGAAATGCGCCGAGTAGGCATTCGGCTCCTGCCGCACGACGCGCTCGAATCCGGCAATCGCCGCGTCGACGCGCCCTGCGTTCAAGTCGTCCATCGCGTTCGAGAACAGTCGCGACGACCGTTCGCGCGCTTCGAGTTCGGAAAGCGTCGGCCCGCGATCGCATCCCCAGACGCCCGTCAACAGCGCGGCCAGTCCCGCATAGATCCAATTACGCATCTTCATCTTCTTCGTCTCCTTCCCCGTCATCGTCCAGATCGTCGTCGTCTTCATCGTCCTCATCGTCATCGAAATCGTCATCGTCGTCCGTATCGGAATCTTCGTCCTCCACGTCGTCGTCCGCGTCTTCGTCATCGTCCTCGTCGAATTCGTCCGGCGTGTCGTCGATGAACACATCATCGTCGTCCGAACCGCCGGACAGTCCGGCGGACACCACCTCGCCCGATGCAGCCGCAACCTGGGCCTCCGCATCGTCCGGCGCGGACTCAACGGCCGCGTCCGACGTCTCCACGACAGAATCTGTCGCCGGCGCAGATTCGTCCACCGATTCCGACGCGTCCGCCGATTCGGCGGGCGTTTCGTCGGCGGGCTTCTCCTTCTTGACGAACAACTTAGCACGTTCGCGCGGATTCGACCGCTGGAGCGTGGGGTCGAGCGCGTTGAGTTCGCTCAACGACGCCAAGCCGAAATGTTCAAGGAAGAGCGGCGTCGTGCCGTACAAAAACGGATGCCCCGGCAGTTCACTGCGCCCCACGAGACGCACGAGCTGGAGTTCCACAAGGGACTTCATGATCGTGTCCACGCCCACGCCGCGAATCTGCTCGATCTCGGCTTTCGTGATCGGCTGGCGGTAGGCCACGATGGCGAGCGTTTCCAGCGACGCACGCGACAAGCGGTTCGGACGATCGAGTTTCAGAAGCGCCCGCACGTAGCGCCCGCACGTCGGGGTCGTCTGCAAACGGTACGCGCCGCCGGAACAGACGAGACGAAAACCGCAGCCCGACCGTTCGAGTTCCTTTTCAAGGCCGTGCAGCGCCTGGTCGATTTCACGCGACGTGCACGTCTTGTAGACATCCATCAACTCGGCGTCGTCCCCTTCGTCGGGTGCAACGCCACGCACCGTGTTGCGTAGTTCGCCGGCGGTGAGCGGCGATTCGGAGGCAAAGAGCAGCGCCCCGACGATTTCCTGAAGCGACGACGGCAACGGCACACGCGGTTCGCGCGGACGTGGCGGCGGCGGTGCAGACGGCGGCGGCACGTCGCCCGCCGTCGCCACAGTATCGGCAACGGGCGAAACGGCATCGACCGCCGGTTCGGGATTCGCCACAGGCGGCGTTTTGTCTTCTTCTTCAAGATCCATAGTCATCCGGGGCTTCAAGGGGTTGGTCGTCCGGCGCCTCCTTCGACGGCAGCACGGTAATTTCGTGAAACGCGGCGTTCTGGTAGACGATGATGCGGTGCTGGCGCAACAGTTCCAGCAACGCCAAAAAAGTGACAATCACTTCGCCGCGCGGACTGTGCGCGTCGAACAAATGGGAAAAGGCGATCTGTCCCTCGCGCCGCGAACGGTCGACAATCAAGTCCATCTTGTCGGACACGCTCCAGCGCATTCCCTTCAGTTCTTCCTGCGGGACTTCGTTCAGACGCGCCAACACGTCCTGGAACGCGGTGAGCAGATCGAACAGGTCGATGCGCGACAGAGCATCCGCCGCATCGGCGGCCGTCTTCTCGAACTTGGGACGCCCGCCGCCATACTCGAAGGACTCCTGCTGCAGCAATTCGTATTCGCCGAGCTTGCCCGCCGCGTCCTTGAATTTCTTGTACTCGATTAACTGGCGAACTAGATCGAGGCGCGGATCCACCCACTCCTCGTCCGTCCCTTCTTCGGCGGCGCGACGATCCACGGGCAACAGCATCCGGCTTTTGACAACCATCAACGTGGCGGCCATCACAATGAACTCGCCCGCCACATCCAGATTAAGCTGGCGCATCAGATCCAGATACTGCATGTACTGTTTCGTGATGTGCTCAATCGGAATGTCGTAGATGTCCAGTTCCTCGCGGCGGATCAGATAGAGCAACAAATCAAGCGGTCCCTCGAACACGTCGAGGTCCACCTTGTATTCGTCTGCAAAAAGTTCCGCCTGGGCCATGGTGACGCCGAAACTGCTAGCCGTTCAACGGGGCGGGCCGGATACCGACGGCTGCGCGCACTTTTTCCATGATCTCCCCGGCGTGGGTACGGGCGCGGGCGGCGCCGGCTTGCAAGATGTCCTCCAGCGCATCCGGGTCCCGCGCCAGTTCCTCGCGACGGGCGCGGAACGGGTCGAACAGACGGTGATAGGCTTCCAGCAACGCTTTCTTGGCGTGGCCGTAACCATAGCCGCCCTTGCGGAAATTTTCGGCCATCGCGGCGGTCTCCTCCGGCGTCGCGAAGAGCTTGTAGAGTTCGTAGATCGAATTACCTTCCGGGACTTTCGGATCGTCCAGCCCCTTCGAGTCCGTGACGATCGACATGACCTTCTTCTTAATGGACTTCGCGTCCTCGAAAAGTTCGATCGTGTTGTGGTAGGACTTCGACATCTTCTGCCCGTCGAGGCCGGGAATCGTGGCGACCGTCTCGGGGATGTAGGCGTCCGGCAACTTGAAAATCTCGCCGTAGGCGTTGTTGAACTTCTGCGCGAGATCGCGCGTCACTTCGAGGTGCTGCTTCTGATCCTTGCCCACCGGCACGAGATCGGCGTTCATAATCAGAATGTCCGCCGCCATCAAAACGGGATAGGCGAAAAGGCCATGCGTCGCATCCAGCCCGTGCGCCAGTTTGTCCTTGTAGCTGTGGCAACGTTCGAGAAGGCCCATCGGGCAGAGGCACGACAGATACCACGCGAGTTCCTGGACTTCCGGCACATCGCTCTGACGGTAGAGGATCGTCTTCGCCGGATCGAGCCCGCACGCCAAATAGTCGAGCGCGACGTCCCGCGTGGACGCACGCAGTGCCGCGCCGTCGCGAACGGTCGTCATCGCATGGAAATTGGCGATGAACATGAAGTTTTCGCTCGTTTCCTGCAAGTCGAACATCGACTTCATTGCGCCAAAGTAGTTGCCCCAATGCAACTTGCCAGATGGCTGAATACCCGTGAGAACTCTTTTCATAAAAACAATGCTCCTAGAAGGGTACATAGTTTAACGCATTTCACGGCGAGATTCAAGGTGAAGAAGTGTGATCGCAACACCGGAAAACCAATATAATTTTGTGAAAGGCATTGTCATTCTCATAATCAAACCTCTGTTCATGGCGGATCAGACAGATCGGTTGATTGGGTTGGCATTGGAGAAAGCACAAAGATAAAAAATACGATGCCCGGTTTTCACAACCAGGCATCGCATTTTCTGTCGTACGCTTGTGCGGACGGAAAACAATCCGTCGCCGTATGCGGCTTACATCCCGCCGCGCCCGCGCAGCGTCCCGTGGCGGAGGAAACCGTCGTACTTGCGCACGAGCAGGTGGGATTCCATAATGCGAAGCGTGTCAAGCGCCACACCGACAATAATCAGCAACGACGTGCCGCCGAAGAACGAGGCAATCGCCCACGGCACACTCATCATGCCGTTCAAGACCTGCGGCAGCAACGCGACGACCAGCAAGCCTGTACCACCGATCAACGTGATGCGCGTCATCACGGCATCCAGATACTCGGCCGTGGCCATGCCCGGACGGATGCCCGGCACGTAGGCGTTCTGCTTCTTGAGGTTCTCGGCGATTTCCACCGCGTTGAACTGCGTCGCCACCCAGAAGAACGCGAAGAACATGATGATGATCGCGTACAGCACCAAGTGCGTGGCGCTCCCCATGTCCGCCAACTGCTGGCCGAAGGAACGGAGCGAACCGAGGAAGCCCGTCTTGTCCGACGGAATCTTCAGCAACAGCATGGCCGGAATCTGGAGCAGCGGCTGCGCGAAGATGATCGGCATGACGCCCGTGTAGTTGACACGCAACGGCATATACGTCTGCTGCATCCCGTAGCTGCGACCGTTGCCGGCCATCGCGCCGCGCGTCATGTGGATGGCGACCTTGCGAACGCCCTGCGTGAGCATCACCGTGCCCATCACGACGGCGAAGCCGAAGAGGAGGAGCAGCGCGAGTTCAACCGGCGAGCGCGTGGCGGATACGCCGTTGTAGCCGAAATAACGTTCCCAGGCACTGAAAATGGCCTCCGGCAAACGCGACGTAATGTTGATCATGATGATCAGCGAACCGCCGTTGCCAATGCCAAACGTCGTAATCTGGTCAGCCACCCACATCACAAAGAGCGCGGCCGAAGTCATGCCAATCACCGTCATCAACTGGAAACCAAGCCCCGGATTCGTCACAATCTGGACACCCGCAAACGCCGGCGACAGGGCGGACGGATGCATCAGCATCGTCGCAATGCCCCAGGACTGGACAACGCAGAGAACAATCGTTAGATAGCGGGTGATCTGCGCCAACTGCTGGCGGCCCGACTCACCTTCCTTCTTCAACTTCTCCAGTTGCGGGATGACGGAGGAGAGCAGCTGGATGACGATCTGCGCGGAAATGTACGGCCAGATCGACAAGAAGCCGATCGCGCACTGCGCGAGCGCACCGCCCGTGAACACGTCGAACCAGTCGAGCATTCCGCCACCGCCGGAGGTTTCGCGAATGTTCGCGATCGTCGTCTGGAGCGTCTGCCAATCCACGCCCGGCGTCGGAATCTGGGAAATGAGACGGCAGACCGCGACAAGGCCCAGCGTAATCAGGATTTTTTTACGCAGCTCAGGAATCTTGAAGGCGTTTGAAAAGCCTTTGAACATCGCCATTTTTCTATTACTCCGTTGTGACTAGTCTCTCGATTGAGGGTGTAGTATATCAAAGAGATGCGGGTCTGACTAGGTAAATCGTCGCCTATGCACTTTTGCCTGGGACGATGGCCACGCCCTCCTTCGGCAACGGCACGTCATCCGTCTCCTCGAACGTCTGCGCCGTGAACGCGGCGTTCCAGCCGTTGAAGAACTCGGAACGCGTGTTGACGAGCAAATCGGCCATTTTCACCTGACGCCCCGAATAGGCGGCCAGCGTCCCCATCATGCAGGTGGCCGTGGACATCGCGACCTGTTCGCCTTCGTTGACGAAATGACCGCTCAAGAGGCCGGACAGGAAATCCGCGTGTTCCATGATCAGCCCGTTGTCGTGGCGCCCCTCGATGGCCTTCATGTCTTCCACGACGGGCTTGCCGTCGTAGCGGACGATCTTGCCACCCACGGAGATTTCGCCCTCGCTCCCCGTCAGGCGCGTACCAAACGGGTTGGCACAACCGTCCATGTGGCGGCCGTACGTGGCCACATGGAGGCCTTCGCCGTAGTCGTAGTCGATCGCGATTTCATCATAAATGTCGCCCACGCCGGCGGGGCGGCGCCACCGTGCGCCCATGCCGAGCGCCATGACCGGATACCGGCCGATGAACCAGTTCGCCAAATCGACCTCGTGAATGGCCTGTTCGGTAATCTGGTCACCGCTCATCTCCCAGAAATGATACCAGTTGTTGGCGAGATAGGAGGCGTTCGTGTCCGTCGGCCGGCGCGGACGCACCCACATCGACCCGTGGCAACGGTAGACGCGGCCGGCGAGGATCTTGCCGATGCAGCCATTCCGCACAGGGCCAATCTGCTTAAGGAAGCGGTTCGAGTGGCGGTGGAGCGTACCAGACAGAATCGACAGGTTCTTCGCCTTCGCGTCGGCCACCGTCTTCAGGAACTCGCGCAGCCCGCGCGGGTCGGTGGCGACGGGTTTCTCGGCGAAGACGTGTTTGCCGGCGGCCACGCAAGCGGCGGCATGACGCGCGCGAAAGAACGGCGGCGTGCAGAGCAGCACGATTTCACAGTCCGACGCAATAACGTTCTTGTAGCCGTTCGCGCCGCCGAACGCCATCTTCTCATCCACGCCATACGTACGGCAGACGTCCACGGCGTGAGAACGGTCGAAGTCGGCCGCCGCCACGAGTTTCGCCTCGCACCCCAGCCGCGCCGCCGCGTCCATGATGTTGCGCAGGGCGCCGCCTTGGCACTTGCCGCTGTACCACTGGCAGCCACGGTCGCCACACCCCACGAGACCGATTTTGAACACGCGCCGGGCCTGCCCGAACACGGACGGCGCCGCCGCGAGGGCGCCCGCCGTCGCCACGAAATGTCTTCTCGAAACGTTCATCTCTTGTACTCCTCTCCTGTTATCAGGTTTGAAAACTGTCCGTTTGAAAACATCACCGGTCGACACGCGCACCACCGCCGCCGACCAACTTCTCCACGTCGGCCTTCGTGGCCATCGACGTGTCACCGGGCGTCGTCATGGCGAGGGCACCGTGCGCCGCGCCGTAGTTGACGGCCTTTTCCGCATCGTCGAACGCCATGAACCCGTAAATGAGGCCGGACGCGAACGAATCGCCGCCGCCCACGCGGTCGTAGATTTCCAACCCCGGCCGCGCAATCGACTGGTGAAGCTCGCCCTTGTACCAGCAAAGCGCACTCCAGTCGTTCACCGTCGCGCTTTTCACACTGCGCAACGTGGTCGCCACAGCCTTGAAATTCGGATAGACCGACACGGCCTTTTCAATCATCTTGCGAAATCCCTCGACGGGCAGCGTGGTGAGGTTCGCGTCTACGCCCTCGACCGCAATGCCGAGCGCGGCCGTGAAGTCCTCTTCGTTGCCGATCATCACGTCCACGTATTTGGCGATTTCGCGGTTGACCGCCTGGGCTTTCGCCGGACCGCCGATCGATTTCCAAAGCGAGGCGCGGTAGTTGAGATCATAGCTCGTCACAGTGCCGTGTCGCTTCGCGGCCTTGAGCGCTTCGATCGCCACCTCGGCCGTCGTTTCGGACAACGCGGCGAAAATGCCGCCCGTGTGGAACCAGCGCACGCCCTCACGTCCGAACAGGCCGTCCCAGTCAATATCGCCCGGCTTGAGCTGAGAGACGGCCGTCAGGCCGCGATCCGCGCAACTACGGGCGCCCCGGCAGCCAAACCCACGCTCGACGAAGTTCAATCCGTTGCGAACCGTACGCCCGATGCCGTCGAACGGCAACCACTTCACGTGCGAGACGTCCACGCCGCCCTGCAACATGAAATCCTCCACCAGACGTCCCACGGGGTTGTCCGCAAACGCCGTCACCGCCGTCGTCTTCAGCCCGAAACACCGCCGCAACCCGCGCACGACGTTGTACTCGCCGCCGCCCTCCCACACGTTGAACGCGCGCGCCGTGTGGATGCGCCCGTCGCCCGGATCGAGCCGCAACATGATCTCGCCCAACGACGCCGCGTCCCATTGACACGATCCAGCCGGTTTGACGTTCAAAGCCTCCATGTCGATCTTCCTTCCTTGTCCTTACATTACATTCGTCCCGTATATTCGCGATTGCCGTTGATCCAGATCGTCACGGCAATAAAGACCATCATCAACCCCCAGCCGAAATGGCCGTTCAACGCGCCATGGAGTCCGTACAATCCCACCAAGATCGCCACGCCCTGCCCAACGCGCCAAGCGACGGCCGCCGCTTTCCACGGGTTCATGAACACGCGCACGACGGACCGGAACACGTGTCCGCCGTCGAGCGGCAACCCCGGCAGGAGATTGAAAAGTCCCAGCGCCAGATTGAATTGGAACACGAGAAACAGCACAAGCGACAGGAACGCAAACGGACAGATGGCCCGCAACGCATAGGCCACGCCCGCGACAGCCAAGTTGAACAGCGGCCCGGCGGCGGCAACACACGCGGACTTGCCGTTGTCGCACGGCGTTTCGCCAAGCGTGAAGCCGCCCAGCATCCACAGTTCGACCTCGTACGTCCGGCAGTCGAAGAGCCGCCGCGCCAGAACGTGGGCGAGTTCATGACCGAGGATCGAGCCGAAGAACACCGCCGCCGCCGCCAAACCGAGGAAAAGATCCGGGAACTGGCAGGCGACGTACAGCAACATGAACATCATCCCCGTACCCATGTAGACGGGGATGCCGAACACGGTGAAGATGCGATGGCGCGTGAACAGCGAAAACACGAAGTGGCCTTTCTTAAAATTGGAAGCATTCTAGCATTTCACGCCCCCTGCGTCAATTCGCCCGCCCGCGCACGTTTTCAAAACTCAAGGCGGGCGCCGAGGGTGACGATGAGCAATTCCGTGACGGACTCGCGGGACGGGTTGGCCTTGAGGTTGTCGCGCACACGACGGTCGATCGCGCAGTACTGGGTAACGCCGCCGTAGAGGCGCATCCACGACGTCAGACGATAGAGGAGGAAAAGCTGGAGCGACACCGAATTGAAACCGCCGGAAATGTCGTCCGCCGACGCCCCGTAGCCAAACCGCTGGGTGTTCCACCGCTCGCTGCCCGCGTCGAACCACAGATTCGGCGCAAACGCCAGCGCATCTGTAATCGCGAACGTCTGTGTGAATCCCGTCCGAACCCCCGCTTTCGTCACGGGGAGGTAGAAGTTGCGCATCCCGGCGTAGAGCGTGCCCCAGGGAGTTTTGAGGCGTTCCCAGAACTGCCATTCGTCGTAGGTGCGATGCGCGGCGCCGGAATAACCGTCCATGATGTTCCACTGTGCGCCCCACTGCGAATCGAGGCTCCAGCCCTCGTACAGCGGCAACGTGTAGGCGTAGGCGATAATCGGGTCGATTTCCTGAAAGGCGTTGCGCCGCACGGCGCGGTAGTGGCTGCTGACATCGGTGCACATCCAGCCGCCAAACAACAGACGCCCGTACTGCCCTTCCCGAATCTGGGCGGCGACGCCGAAGTCGACGTTGAACACGGGGTAGATGATTTTCACGCATCCCATGCTCGCGTGGGCCGACTCGAATTCGGGACAGACCCACCCCGAAAACTCAAGCCCCGCCGGGTCGTCCGACGACAAGGTCTCAACTGTTTCGGCTCCGACGGCGGAACAAGCCACCGCCATCAGAAACGCCGCCGCGCACATGCATCCTGCTTTTTTCAACGAGTCTATCTTTCAACTGCCTTTTTTGAAGGGCGGCATTATACCACAAAACGCACGTGCGCATTCCGAACTCGTCCTCTACTTGTCCACGCGAATCGAATAGAAGCCGCGCGGCGCTCCCTTCACCGTGATGCGGGGCGTCCACGCCGCGCCGTCGCCAATCGTCGAATCGCCGTCGACCATGCCGCGCAGCATCCGTCCTTCGCGGAGCGTGTAGACAAGCCCCGGCCGCGTCGGCACGGTTGTCAGCGATGGGCGAGCCGGCGACGACAGGTCGATCTTTGCGCCCTTCGTGACGTCGAGCGGTTCCGTCGCGTATTCCGGCTTCACCGTCGCGGACGCAAGGTTGATCTCGCCGTTGTAGGCCTCCGGAATGTCGAGATACGCCGTGATGTCATGGCCGTTCCGCATGACTTTCACGGCCGCGCCGTTCGACTGGATCCACACGACGTCCGCACCGACCTCGACCGTCACATTGCTCGCCGCCGTCCCGACGGGGATTGTTACCTCGACCCACTTGTTGTCGGCGCTCGGCGTGACAATGTAGCCCGCCTTTTCATCGACCCTCACAACCGCATTCGTATCGCCCTTGATCGATGGCCATGTGGACGGATCGACGGATGGCACGACTAAACCGGAGAACGCTTCACTGACGATCTCCGCACATGACGGCGGGGCTTCGTCCGAGAAACACATGGCGAGGCGCACTCCGCAGATGGTACTGCGGAGTGTCGGCATGGCGTTGTTGCGCGCGGACGACGCCACGTCGGCGGCCTCGCTCTCCCACGTCCCGCCGCGCCACACGCGAAACGCCGCCGAAGAGACGCCTTTCGGGTCGATGCCGTACGCAAGCCCGCCGTACGTGTCGAGACACCACTCCCACACGTTGCCGTGCATGTCGTACAGTCCCCAGGCGTTCGGCTTCTTCGTCCCGACCGCGTGTGGTTGTCTCGGATCGGATTGGTTGCCCACGTACCACATGTAGGCGCCGTCAACGGCATCGCCGCAACAGTACTTCGTGGTCGTTCCGGCCCGGCAGGCGTACTCCCACTGCGCTTCCGTCGGCAGGTCGAGACCGTCCAGGCCCGTCTTCGCCCGCAGTTTGCCGAGGAAACTCGCGGCGGCGACGGCAGACGATATGCGTCCGTCATACTGTCCCGAATCGCCGCGCACGTCCGTCCACGAAACCTGTTCAACGGGCAGCGCTGCGCCCTTGCTCTTGTAGAACGACGGATTGTCGCCCATCACAAGTTCCCACTGCTCTTGCGTCACCTCGAACACGCCCATGTAGAACGGCTTCGTCAGCGTGACACGGTGCGTTTCATTCGCCTGATCGTCGCCCATGATGAACGATCCCGCCTCGACTCGCCGCAGCACGAGTTTCCGCGTCTTGTGTTCATTCGTCCAGCCCCCCGCCGGCGCCGCGTCCAGAAAGAAGACGGGGTACGCCGTCGCAGCCGGCCCCGCCGACAGGTCGACGACGCAGTACGGCGCCGAGAGATTGAAACCCGTCGCCACGGAAACCGAAAACGACACGGACGACTTGAGCGTCACGCCATCGGCCGCCGCGTCCCAATACAGCACATGGCGTTCCCTGTCGCCTTCACCCTTTGCGACGACCGGCTCTCCTGAAAACGTATGCGCCCAATGGGACGCGCCCGTGACACCGTCCGTCATGAAAATCCACGTCCCCCAATTCGTCGCCGCCGAGAACGTCCATAGATTCGTCACCACGTCGTACGTGATTTCAACCAGTCCGTTCGTCAACCCGACAGAGACGTCTGTCACGGCGTCGAGACTGCTGAAATAGTTTGCCGAAAGCACGGGATGGGCATCTGGATTCGTCACCGTGTCGGCGGCGGCGTGCTGCAGCACATGCGCACCCGTCGACAAAGAGATGGTTGCCGTACGGGCCGCCGTTGCATTGACAATGTTGCTGCCATCAAGCACGAGACAGGCGGCCGCGCTCGTTCTCGGCGCAAGTCCCACCGTCAGGACTCCATCCTTGATCCAGCTGCCGTCTGCGATGGACGACCAGTTCGTCACAACCGTACAGCCCGCCATCGACCCCACCAGATGAGCCGATGTCCCGACGTCCGTCAAGGCCAGGCGAAAACCGTAGTCGGTATCACCCTTCGACGGGGGATCGTAAAAACGATACGCCGCGCTCGCGTAGGTGTCTTCGCGCCACCACGATCCCCCGCGAAGCACACGACACGAACCCGAACGCGGGCCGCAAGGATCGTTCCCGTACGGAGGGGCGTCCTTGTACGAAGGATCGTCCTCGCGCGAGAGATCTCTGTACCAATCACGACACCATTCCCACGCATTGCCGTGCATGTCGTACAGTCCCCAGGCATTCGGCTTTTTCGTCCCGACGTCGTGCGACGCCGAGGAGATATTGGCATCATTACACCACATGTAGGCGTCGTCGGCCTCCTTGCCGCAGCAGTACGCCGTGTTCGACCCGGCTCGGCAGACATACTCCCATTGCGCTTCCGTCGGGAGATCGAAACAGTCCAGCCCCGTCCGTGCCCGCAAGCGTCCGAGAAAACTCGTCGTGTCGACCTTCGACGACGACGGGGCGTTCGTCCCCTCGGAAGAACCGCGTACCATGTCGTAGGACACGCATCCGACCGGGCGCATGTCGCCTTTGCTGGGCGATGGATTGTTCCCCATGACAAGTTCCCACTGCTTCTGCGTCACCTCGAAGACACCTACGTAAAACGGTTTCGTCAGCGTGACGCGGTGGCTTTCGTTCGATGAATTGTCGCCCATGATGAACGACCCCGCCTCGACGCGCCGCAGCACGAGTTTCGTCGTCTTGTGTTCATCCGTCCAGCCCCCCGCCGGCGTCGCGTCCAGAAAGGAGACCGGATACGCCGCCGCGTCCGTTCCCGCCGACAGATCGACGACAAGGTAGTCCGACGGACAACCGACCGTCACCGTGCTGTTCGTGACCGTCGCCGTCATGCCGTCTTTCGCCATGTTCCAGTAGACGCGATGCGCGCCATTCGCCCAGTTCGTCGCGCCGACGAGATTTCGCGCGGCATAGATCTTGGCGCCATCCGTGGCCGTGACGACAAGAGGTTTGTTCGTCACCGCGCCTCCTCCTTCGACCGTGTAGTCGAGCGCAAGCCCCCACGGCGCGATTGGCGTCACCTTCAAGTTATGAACCGTTGGTGCGCCCCAAACGGCGCACGAGAAGAGCCAACCCAACAATAAAGCCATTCCTCTCATCGTTCTCTCCTTTAACGCATAGACTAAACGCCAAACACATGTATTTTAGCACAATCCGATGGACGTGGAAAACCTCATATACGAACTGTCGTTTCCCGCAGCCTATGTTATAATGTCCCCATGGAACGGAAAATCTATTTGAATGCACAAGACTATTTGCGTGACATGTGGCATCTTGCACGTCAAATTCTCGATTCCGGCTGGCAACCTGACGTACTGCTCGCCCTCTGGCGGGGCGGTGCCGAGGTCGGCGTGGCCATCCACGAATTTTTGACATTCAAAGGGATACCCCTTCGCCATATGCCCGTCAAATGTTCCAGTTACACGGGTATCGGTACAAGCCACAGCTCCGTCTCGTTTGAACACGCAGACGGCGTCATCGCCGCACTCACCCCTGGCACAAAGGTTCTCGTGGCGGACGATGTGTTCGACACGGGTCGCACGGCAGCCGCTGTCCGTGCCCGGCTCACGGCGGTCGGTTGCGAAATGCGCATGGCCTGTGTCTATTGGAAGCCCGAAAAAAACGTCACGGACAGTCAGCCAGACTTCTACGTCCGCACCCTCGACGACTGGATTGTCTTCCCCCATGAAATCGAAGATCTAACTCCAGACGAAATTGCGGCGAAAGACCCCTTGCTCGCCGAACTGCTGGCTTGATCCTGCCGCACCCATACAACCGTAGACAAAATGAAAAACCCGCAGCCGAAACTGCGGGCTCTCTGCAAGGCATGTAAAGCCTTTTCAGAATCAAAATTCCTGCGAACGACGGCGGGAGCGATTCCGAATACGTGCACGGGCGGATTTCTTCCGCGCCTTCACACACGGCTTTTCGAAATACCGCTGATCGCGGAGCGTCTTGATGATACCCTCTTTGTCGAGGATCTTTTTCAGACGCTTCAGACCGCGTTCGACGGACTCGTTCTTCTTCAGCTTGAGCTGGATCGACATGCCTTTTTCACCTACCTTTCCATTCTCAGCCCACGAAGGGCTGTAAAATTGGGAAGTAGTATATCATTTTATCGTTCCAAAATCAAACGGTTTTATGGTGCCGTAACGCACGAAAAATCATTCAGGCGAAATCGTACACCGTCTTCGCGTCCGACTTCGCCGCCCCGATTCGGCTACGACATCCGCCATTCCGTTCTATCGGACGAGTTCCATCGCTGAACACGGCGGTACGGACACGCGCCGTACCGCGCCGCCCTCGTCCACGACAAGACCGTCCGCCGACGTCGCATTGACCACGAAAACTTTCGCCCCTTTCGCGCGGTCTACCACGACCACCTGACCCGGATCGTACACGGCAATGATCTGCTCGCCCTTTCCGTAAGCAAAAACAACTGGATAGTTCAAATCTGGCCGTTCGGGACGCAACGTCCCATGCATCAGCGTGTCGCGGTGCGCCATCCAGAAATCGAGCATTTCGCGTAGTTTTGCCTGATGTGCGTCGGGAATCTCCGCAAGTTTCACTGAAATCTGCGGCACAGAGAAGAGGATGCTCCAGAACTGCTTGGACGCCCCCTCGACCGTATCGCCCGGATGCCATTCAAGCATATCGGAATGGACGGCGACCTCGCCCGAGGTCAGACGCAGATCGATCGTGCGAACACGGTTGACGAGCGGATCCATCGGGCAATCACTGGCTCGAAGCATATTGCCATATTTCCGAATCGCCGGGCCAATGTACGGTTGACGAAATTCAATCAACACGTCTGGCCGAATCGCCTGAAGGCGTACACGCACGTCCGTCATCAGACGGTCGACGGCAAGCGGCACGGACTTGATGTCGCGTCCGGCATAGTTGTCATCCAGCGCAGGGTCGCGTCCGCGCAACTGCATCGAGTCGATGAAATCCAATTTGAGTCCGTCCAGCCCCCAGTCCCGCATCGCCTTTTCGTACGTGCCGATCAAAAATTCGCGCACATCGGGGAAGCGCGGATCGAGAACGGCTGCCTCAAGGCCGTGATTCACATAGAGGTACTTTCCCTTGAATGCCTTATAGTTGGCGGACTTCACACCCACGAACGGCACGGAGTACCAGATCATATACTTCATCCCCCGCTCACGGACGGAACGAATATGCGCGGCGAAGTCGGGGAAACGGTTTGTCGAGACGTTCCAATCGCCGCAGAACGCATAGCCTCGGTTGTGATCGTCCGTCTGCCAGCCGTCATCGAGGATCGCCGTCTTCATACCATACGTTACCGCGCGGGCGCATTCGTCCGCGACGGGTTTCGCGAAGACGTTCTGGTGATACGAATACCAGAACGAATAGAGTGGGTCGAACGCCGCCGCCGGGACAATACCCGTACGGTACTGCGGCATCCGTGCATACCACGCGAACGTATCGCGAATCGCATCGGCGTAGAACACGGGACGAAAGTCGAGACGAAATTCCACATCATACGTCTTCAGCGGCGCCTCCGCTTCGGAGAACAAAACGGCGCGGTACTCGATTTCGGACGTCTCTTCAACAACGCCCATGGCGTAATGGACACGTCGGAGCGCCTCGGAACAGGCCACAAGACCGCGATTTTCGTTCGTATCCGAAAAGACCGAAACAACAGGAGTGCCTCCCGCCAAATTTCCCGTCAGGCCACACCCCCACACGGGCGGAATATTCTTATTCAACCCCGCCTCGGTATGCCAGCGTCCAACAGCGTCCTTGAGCGGGAAACGGAATGTAAAACACGTCTTCGGCGGAACACGTGCCTCGCCGGCAGCGAACGAGACTTTGAACGTCTCCACGCCCACGCCCGCCGATTCCGTCCGCGCCGCAATACGCCAATGCGGTGCATCATCGTAAGTCACCGTTCCGACAAGGCGGCTCTTGAACGACCCCGCCTCCAACATTCCTACGGCCAACACCGCCAAAATCACCATTCCTGCTTTCTTCATCTTAACAACCTGTTCCAATTGAAAACAATCGGCCTACATCTGCTCGCAGACGATTTCGTCGAGCGTGTGCAGTTCCGCGCCCCGGAAGACGTAGACGATCTGGTGGAGCGTCGTGTCCCGCGCGAGCGACGGGACCGAGCGGTCGGCGCGATACCTCGCCAGCTGCGCCTTCGCCTCGTCGACTTTCGCGGCCATCTCCGCGTCCGTCGCGTCGGCCTTCGCGTACTTGAGTTCGACGATGTAGCTGTGCAGCACGTCGCCGTAGTGGACGCGCTCGGGGAAGAGGCAGAAGTCGCAGAACCCGCGCGCGAGCTCCATCTCCGGCGCGAGGAGGTAGAACTTCAGGTGCCCGAACTCCGCCTGC
>CAYZYQ010000022.1:0-30906 GCA_964482645.1 uncultured Lentisphaeraceae bacterium
TCATACCGGAATTGTTCGCTCCCGGCGCGGGCGCGGTCCGTGTGCTGCATGGCAATGGCGGGACGTTGCTGATCCTGAAATAATGGTATAATGAAGAAGTGTCTTAGTAAAGCACGGACGGGATGCCCCGTCCCGAAAAAGGAGATTGAACCATGTTGACGCGGAGAGGTTTTATTGGCACGGCGGTCGCTTCGGGCGCCTGGGCGACGTTTGGCATCCCTGATGCGAAGACGCGCATTGCACGTATCGGGCTTATGACGGACACGCACGTTCTGACGACGATGGAGAGCTGTGGCCGCGTCCGTGCCGCGCTCGAACTTTTCAAGGCGCAGGGTGCGGAGATGGTGTTGAACTGCGGCGATTTGGCGGACAACCATTACCCCGAAGGCTACCGCTGCTATCGGCGGACGATGAATGCGGTCTATCCCGACGCGGCGTCGCGGCCGAAGGAGGTCTACGTCTACGCATTCCACGACATCTGCAACTACAAGCCCGGTTCTGGCTGGAACGTCGGCTATGCCGCTGCCGCGTTCGAGGATATGCGCCGTCTGCTGGAAGCGCCCAACGGGCACACCGCGTCGTTTGTCTGGAAGGGGTTGCCGTTCGCCGTCTTCCCGCAGAGCACCGGACACAAGGGCTTCCTCACGTGGGAAGACTACGAAAAGACGGTGGCGCGGCTCTGCGCGGAAAATCCCGGCAAGCCCGTGTTCGTGTGCGACCACGTGCCGCCCGCCGGGACGACGTTTCACAGTTGGCACTGGGGGTCGGAGAACTGCCGCCGCGTGTTGAACAAGTTCCCGCAGGTCGTGTCGATTTCCGGGCACGTCCACGGATCGCTGGCGAGTGAACGGCAGATTTGGCAGGGCGAGTTCACGGCAATCAATCTGGGCTGTCTCCAGACATGGGGCGGGTTCGCGCCCGGCTCTACGCCGCCGCACCAGGCCAAGCCGAACTTCGGCGTCCTCGTGATGGACGTCTTTTTCGACCGGCTTGTTGTCTACCGCTACGACGTGCGTGACGGTTCGCAGTTCGGCGCCCCGTGGGTCGTGCCGTTGCCGTTCGCGGCGAAGTCCGCGCCGTTCCGTCCGGCGGCGGCGGTGTTGCGCGAGAAGGCGCATCCGGCGTTTGCGGCAGGCGCGGCGGTGACGGTCAAGCCCGTCGGAACGCCTGTCACGGGCTACTCGATTTCCTTCCCTGAAGTCGCGAAGGGGCCGCGGGCGTTCATGTACCGTTTGGCGTGTGCGCGGAAGAACGCGGACGGCAACTGGGAACCGTTCACGCGAGACGACATCTTTGCCGATTTCTGGATTGCGCCGAAAGACCGTTCGGGGCGGGCGTCGTACACGTTGAACGCGGGCTTCTTCAAGTCGGGAGAAACCTACCGCGTGACGGCGACGCCGCTCGACTGGTTCTATCGTCCGTCCCCGTCGATCGCGGGCGAATTCACGGCGACGCACGATGCGCCGAAAGTCAAGTGGACGACGGACGACACCTTCGCATTTAACTTCACGGAACACGGTCGTCCCGTTGCGCGGGCGGCGGACGGGTTCTTCACGCCGGCGAGCGGACAGGGCACGCTCGTGTTGCCGGCGGGTGCGTTCGCGAACTTGACGCCGGGCAAGCGCCACCGCCTCGTGATCGATCTTCATCTGTCGCAGCCGACGGGTGACTACTGCGCGTGGCGGGCGTGGTTGGCGCCGTCGACCGATTGGACGCGCCGTTTGACGGGTGACATCCAGACGTCGCCGGGCGATCCGGGCGCGTTGCGTTATGTGATGGAATTCACGCCCGGCGCGAACTTCTCGCCTTCGTGCAACATCATCTTCAGCTACCCCAGCCCCGGTGCGCGTGTCAAGCCGTTGGCGATGGAAGTTCAGGAGGTGTAATTTCGAACGCCTCGGTTCGCGAATGCTTTTTGCTATAATGTCCACGCTATGAAACCGCTCGCCACCAACATCGCCGACTTCGAGACCCTGCGCAAGGCGGGGCTTCTGTACGTGGACAAGACCGCGCTGCTGCACCGGCTCATCACGACGCCCGGCAGCACGTTCTTCTTCTGTGCGCGGCCGAGGCGCTTTGGGAAGTCGCTGAGCGTGACGACGCTGAAGGCGATCTTCCTCGGGCGCCGTGAGCTCTTCGACGGCCTTGCGATCGCGGCGACGGACTACGACTGGAAGCCCCACGCCGTCATCCACTTCAACTGGGGCGGCGTCGAGGTCTCCAGCCTCGAGACGTTTGAGCGGACGTTTGTGGATGCCGTTCGGAACTCGCTCGTGCAGAGCGGCTACGCCTACGAGGACGACGCGCTTCCTTCGACGAACCTCGCTCATGCAATCGATTTTTTCCACCGGCGCGACGGCGTGGGCGCGGCGATCCTCATCGACGAGTACGACGACCCGGTCGCGAAGGCGCTCGCGGACGTGGAACTGGCGGAGAAGATCCGGACGCGCCTCGCGGCGATCTACGCGCAGTTCAAGGACAATTCGGGGAAGATCCGCTTCCTCTACATCACGGGCGTCTCCAAGTTCACGAAGCTCTCGGTCTTCTCGGCCCTGTCGAGCCTGAACGACATCTCCTTCGAGTCGGCCTACGCCGCGCTCTACGGCTACACGGAGGAGGAGCTGTCCGCGAACTTCGCGGAGCATTTTCATGCGAAGGCCGTGTGCATGGGTCTTTCGGACGCGGCGTTCCGCGAACGGCTGAAGTTCTGGTACAACGGCTATCGTTTCGGGAAGGTCTGCCCGACGCGGGTCTACAACCCGGTCTCCATCGCGCTCACGCTGACGTCGGACGTCGCGGAGTTCTCCCCGACCTGGACGTCGACGGGGCGGGCCTCGACGCTCATGAACTACATCAAGCGGGAGGGCGCGCTCTCCATCGACCCCGACCGCGACGTCTTCGCGGGCGAGGCGGACTTCGACGTCGCCGACCTCGCGCACATCCAGCCCGTCGGCCTCCTCTACCAGACGGGGTACCTGACGATTTCGGACTACTCCTACGGGCTCTACACGCTGCGCGTGCCGGACGAGGAGGTGCGCCAGGATCTCGCCGCGCTCCTCGCGGGGGCGTACGCGGGGAGGGACGCGCAGTGGTCGGCCTCGCTCGGCGGCAAGCTCCGCGCGGGGCGCTGGGATGCGTTCTTCGAGGGGCTGAAGGCCCTCTACGCGAAGCTGCCCTACGGCTCGCACGAGCGTTTCGAGCGCAAGCACGAGGCGTCGTACGCGCGGCCCCTCTGCATGCTTTTGGCCGCGCAGGGGTTCCAGTACGACCCGGAGGCGGCGCAGACGGAGGGCCGCAGCGACCTCGTCGCGACGCACCCGTGCGGCACGTATATCTTCGAGCTGAAGGTGGGCGGGACGGCGGCGGACGCGCTCCAGCAGATCCGGGAGCGGGGCTACGCGAAGCCGTACCTCGCGCAGGGCCTTCCGATTTGGGCAATCGGCCTCGCGTTCGACGCGAAGACGCGCCAGCTCGTCGACGCCGACGCCGAGAAAATCCTGTAGCCCGCGAAAAGACCATCTTCCAACCGCCTGTATCCTGACAAGATGAGGTGGTGTAATTGCCCTGTACGAATGGATGTGGTAGAATAGAACACCATGTCTTCGCAGAACAGACAGTTCGATTTTTGGTACGCGGTTCACAACACGAACATCGTCCACCATCCTACGCGCGCGCTGGAAACTTTCGGCGCGACGCGCATCAATTATCGTCATCTGGCGGAGTTGCCGGACTGTCCGGGGAAAATCCGCATTCGCGAAGGGCGGCTTGAAGCGCACAAGCCTGCCATTCTCACGCCGGAGGCCTACGTCCAGGAACAGGTCGAGGGGTTCGGCGAAGAGGCGCGGAAATACTTGGACTTTCTCAAAAGCCTGCCGAGCGATGTGCGGGTGCTCCAGTATGGCTACAATTTGTCGCAGGAGGCGTTTTCGGAACAGATCGTTTCGGATTCAATGCCGGCCGTGACGGCGCGGGTGCTGGCGGACGTGCGCGAGAAGCGGGACGATTTTTCGGCGGTGATCCAGGGCGTCGACGACCCCTGGGACGTTTCGCTCATCCATTTTTTCTGGTTGCACGTGAACGCCTCCGCGCCCGTCAATGTGCGTGAGTTCGAGGCGGCGCGGCGGCGCGAGGCGGATGACGCGATTGCGCCGTCCGTCCGCAACGAAGTCGAACAGGCGTTCGCCCAGGCGGAGGCCAATCCATGGCTTGTCAAAGAGCTGGGTGCGTTGTTGCAGAAGAAGGGCGTTTTCGAACGGTATCAAGATCGGTTTTTCAAACTCGTGAGGCGCGGATCGTATGGAAGCAAAGGTTGAAACGTATGTCGTGGCGGTTGCGAACCAGAAGGGCGGCGTGGGCAAGACAACCACGGTCGTCAATCTGGCAGCCGCGTTGTCCAAGCAGCACCGGACGGTTCTGGTCATCGATCTTGATCCGCAGGCCAACGCGACGACGGGTCTGGGGTTGCAGCCGCAGGAGGGCGTTTCGCTCTATCCCTGTCTGATTGGGCAGTCTCAGATTGCGGACATGATTCAGCCCACGCCCTACGAAAACTTGAACGTCATTCCGTCAGAGGTCAATCTGTCGGGATCTGAAATCGATCTTGCCCAGCGCCCCGACCGTCTGGCCATCGTGCGTAACGTCCTACAGGCCATCCGCGACGCGAATGTGTTCGACTACATCATTCTCGACTGTCCGCCGTCGCTCGGCATCTTGATGACGTCCACCCTCGCGGCGGCGGACGGCATTCTCGTGCCCATGCAGGCGGAGTACTACGCGTTGGAAGGGCTGTCGACGATGACGAACCTCATCGACCGTCTGAAAGCGGGCGGCGCGAATCCGGCGCTTGAACTCAACGGCATTCTCATGACGATGGTGGATATGCGCACACGCCTGTCCACCGACGTGATCGAGGAGGTCAAGAAGCATTTTGGCGACAAGGTGTTCAACACGATGATTCCGCGAAACGTCCGCACGTCCGAAGCGCCGAGCTTCGGGCAGCCGGTTGTCTTCTACGATCCATCGTGTCGTGGCGCCGAAGCCTATCGCGCGTTCGCCCGTGAATTTGCGCGGCGCAACCCGACGCGCACGTCCGTGTCGGCGGCGGCGGACGCGGAACCGGATGTCGCGGAAGAACCTGTGGCCGAAAATGACCCCGTCCGCGAAGAGGCCGCCGATTGACGGAAAGGGAGACGCGCGATGAAGATGCGGGCGTTGGTTGGGCGGTTGTGCGTGACGTTGTTGGCGTTCGCGTCGTTTGGTCTGTGGGCGGAGCCGACGCCTGAGAACGGTGTGACGGCGCATCGTGGCGATTCGTGGAATTATCCTGAAAATTCGCTTGCGGCGTTTCATGCGGCGAACGCGATGGGGGCGGACTGGATTGAGACGGACGTTTACCTGACGAAGGATGGTGAACTCGTCATTGCCCACAATGCAACTACGGGCGCGTACTGTTCGCAGGATCTGGACATCGGCACGAGTACCTATACCGAGCTGGCCGCGCTCGATATGGCGGAGACGTTTCGTGCGCGTCGTAAATTGACGCTGGCGCAGTGTCCCCAGCAACGGATCGTCCGTCTGGCGGAAGCGCTGGATCTTATTCTGCGCGAGAAGAATGCGCGGCTCTCCATTCAGCCGAAGAACGACTGCGTGGATGCGGCGATGGCTGTCGTTCGTGCGAAAAACGCGGTGGCCTGGGTTGGATTCAACGATGGCAGTCTGCCGAAAATGGCGCGGGTCAAGGAACTGGAGCCGTCCGTGCCCGTGTTTTGGGATCGTTTCAAGTCGGAGGTGGACAAGGACATCGCCACCGCCCGTCTCCATGGGTTCGAGTCGATTGTCATGTTCTGGAAGGACGCAACGCCAGAAAAGGTCGCGAAATTGAAGGCGGCTGGTTTCAAGGTCGGCGTCTGGACGGTTAACGAACCCGCCGAATGGTCGCGCTTCCTGAAGATGGGCGTTCAGCGTATCTACACGGACAATCCGAAAGCGTTGCTGGAACGTGTGTCACGTTGAGACCTCTCATGCGCTTAAACATTGGAGGACGCCTTTCGTTTCAGACGGGCACGTTGGCGCGGACGGAGGGATTGGGGATTGTCCATCAGTTCGATGGGGCTGATTTCGCTCGACGGCGCAAGGCCGCGAATCCAGGCGATTTTGTTGAGCGTCCGCGCCACCGCGACAAGCGTCAACACCGTCGCGCCCGTCCCCGCCTCCAGATGCTTGACGGCCGAAATAGAGTAGAGACGGCGCTCCGCGCCGCCACGATACGTTGCGGGAGATTGAGCGATATCCGTGTCGCTTTCAGCGCCGCGCCGATTTCCTTGACAAGCTCGCCGTTCGTCATGTTCATAGAAGATTCTTTTAGAGCCGCAAACGCGGTTATTGTACCATAGCGGATCTAATTAAGCCCACTATCGATTTACTGGTTCAACCCTCCGACGTGCTGCGGGCGACGGTGGCGCACCAGACACGTGCCGCGCCGGCATCGATCAGCGGACGTGCGCAGTGGGAAAGCGTCGCGCCCGTGGTCGACACGTCGTCGACGAGCAGGATCGTGCGGCCGCGAACACCCCGCGCATCGGCCACGGCGAAAGCACCGTCGAGGTTCGTCAGACGGTTCGCGCGGTCGAGTCGCGCCTGGTGCTCCGTGTCGCGGATGCGTACGAACGACGTGTCGTCGAACCGGCGGTTGAGCCGCCGGGCGAGCGATGCACCCAACAGGGCGGACTGGTTGTAGCCGCGTTCGCGCTGACGGTTGGGATGGAGCGGCACGGGCACGACGACGTCGATGGCCGTGAAGTCGAGTTTGGCGCGGACGGCCCCTTCCAGCAAGTCCACGAGGTCTTCCCGCAACCAGGTTGCATGGCGATATTTGAAGTCCAGTATCAGACTGCGCACGGGGTCGATGAAACGCACGGCACTTCGGGCGTATTCATAGGCGGGCGGCGCCGTGCGGCAGTCGTCACAGACGAAATCGTGTTCCGTCGGCGCGGCGACAAGGCCGCCGCACACGCGGCACATGCCGCCCGACTCGAAGAAGGGCAGACCGGCAAAACACGCGGAACAGACATGGCGGTCGGGACGGTCGGACATCCGGCCGCACGTCGCAACCGCGCAGGGGCGCGGCCAGACGAAATCGGCGAGACGCGCCAGCACGTGTGAAAGAGCCGCCGCCATGGTTTGTTTTTACTTCCCGAAGAGCGACAACGGGTATTCACCTGCGTCCACGAGTTTGCGCAGCGCAGCTTGGACGACCGGTTTGTCCTCGCGGTAGGTGACGCCGAACCACGTGGAATCCGTCGGCAGCACCGTCACGTCGGTCTTGCCTTCGTGGATGAGTTCATCCACGACAAAGGGAATGTACCATTCCGATTTCGCCTCTGCGCCGTGGACGGCAAGCCAGTCCGGGAAGCGCGTTTCCAGCGCCGTGAACAGCGCGGGCGTGAATCCCCAGAGGTTCATGGACACACGCGCGTCGCCGGGGAAGTCCTTCTGCATGGCGGCGGGATCGTCGTCATGTGCGCCGCTCGGCGTCCGCACGAGTTTGATGTGTTCGACGACGGTTTTCAAATGGCCGTGCGTATCGAGTTCGCAGACGCCACGCGCAACAGATCCGTTGTCTGAAAGCGTCCGGTCGAGCCGGTAGCCGACCATGGCGAATGGCATTTTGCCCGTCGCGTCCACCGCATCGGCGTGCGTGAGAAAGTCGGCGAGGCGCGTGAACGCATCGCGGCCGTAGAAATCGTCGGCGTTGATGGCGGCGAACGGTTCGTGAACGATGTCGCGGGCGGCGCGGATCGCGTGGGCCGTGCCCCAGGGTTTCGTCCGCTCCGCCGGCACGGCGTACGGCGCGGGCAGGTCGTGAATGTCCTGGAAGGCGTAGTCGACGGGTAGGAGGTGTTCGTACTTCGAGCCGATCTGTTCTTTGAAGACCTGTTCGATGTCCCGGCGAATGATGAAGACGACCTTGCCGAATCCCGCGCGATGGGCGTCGAAGACGGAGTAGTCAAGGATGGCTTCGCCGGAGGGGCCGACGGGATCGACCTGCTTGAGTCCGCCGTAGCGGGATCCCATGCCGGCGGCGAGAACGACGAGAGTGGGTTTCATGGTAGATAGATTCCTTTCCGTATGTGTCTCGAATCAAAAGGGGGTGGGCGCGTCCGTGACGATTCTGCGGATCAGGGTGCGGGCGGTTGCATGAGCGCGTCCGCCATGGCGCAGATATCGGCTTTCGTCTGGATGTCGTTGAGTTGGCGACGGAACTTCGCCACATTGGGTCGCCCGCTGAAATAGCGGAAGAGATGGGTGCGCAACGCAAGCGCGAGCGCGACGTCGCGTGCGGGCTGCGGGTCGTTTGGAAAGTGTACGGCGATCTGCGTGTACAGTTCCTCAAGCGCGGCGAAGTGTTCGACGAATGCGGCGTCTTGCAGGGCTCGGCGACGTTCGGGTGCTTCTAGAACTTCGGGCGGTGCATCGCTTTTCAGATCGTTGAAGAGCCACGGGTTTGCGAGTGCGGCGCGTCCGACCATGATGGCGGACACGCCCGTCTGCGCCATGCGCCGTGCCGTGTCGGGGTTGTACACGCCGCCGTTGCCCGTGATGGGGATGTGCGCTTTGGACACGAGTTCGGCCAGCAGGTCGTAGTGAACGTCCCCGCTGTGCAACTGCGAAGTGAAACGCCCGTGGATCGTCAACCCCGCGCACCCGGCCGATTCCGCCGCGTCGAGCAGTTCGTCGAGCAGCACCGTGTCCGGATTCGGCCCCGGCCGCGTCTTCAACGTGACGGGCAGTCCGCCGCTTTCGCGCGTGATCGCCGCGAGGCAGTCGTGGATGCGCTGTGGATCGCGGATGAGCGCGGCGCCCGCGCCCTCGTGCACGATTTTCGGCATGGGACAGCCTGCGTTGAAGTCGAGGGCCACGAAACGTCCGAGGGCGGCGACTTCACGTGCGGCGAACGCGAGTTCGTCGGGCACGGAGCCAAAGAGCTGACAGGCGACAGGGCCTTCGCCGTCGAGCGTTTCCATCAAGTGGCGCGTGGGGGACGATCCGTGTGCGAGGCCGGCCGCACTGACCATTTCGGTGTACGTGAGGTCGGCGCCGCGCCGGGCGCAGAGACGGCGGAACGCGGCGTTTGTGAACCCGGCCAGAGGCGCGAGGACGTATTTCATTTTGTGGCCGCCTCGGTTGCGTCGATGTAAGTCAGCTCGAACGGCTGGAGCGGGTCGGTCGTTTGGCGCGGCAGGTAACGGACGGGCACGGTCTGGCTCGGGCGTCCGTCGGCGTCTCGTTCGAGGATGCGTTCGCCCGTCACGGTGAACGCCGCGTTCGTCTGCCCACCAAACGTCCGCACGAATCCCCGCGGCTTGCCGTCCGGCGTGTAGACGTAGACGTCCTTCCAGCGACGCGGTAGGGCGAGCGACGGATCGCAATAGGCCTGTTCGGTGTTTGTGTAGTCGATGGAATCGATCTGACCATCCGTTCGGTAGACGCGCCGTTCGAGCGGCAGCGGATAGAAGGAGATGATGGACGGCGCACCGTACGCCGTGCCCGCCGTCTTGGCGAAACACGCCACGTCGATGCGGTTCGTGAGGCCGCGCCGGTCGACGTCGATCTGCGCAAACCCGCGTTCGGGCGTGTTGAACGTTTCGCCCAGCGGCGTCGAAATCTTCACGCGGGTTGCATCGCCATGGACGACACGCCAGGCGAACTCCGGCGCATCGGTCGCGTCCTCCGTCGGCTTGATGTCCGTCCGGGCTTGGAAGAGGAACGTACGGACGCCACCCGGCGCGCGCAGGATGATGGCGACGGACGACGGCGTGGCGTAGAGGATTTCCGGCAGGACGTCGGGGTAGTCCTTGACGGGATACGGGTAGCGCACGGGGAACGTCCGCGAATTGACGACCGTCAGCGCGGCGAATGGCGGAATCTGTTCCGGGCGAAGGGCGTGGGCCGCCGTGACGAGCGCCGTTTCGTCAAGGTTGTTCGTCACGTTGAACGCCGTCGGATGCGCGCGCGGGGAAAGGTAATCCGCTTCGGACTGGACACCCGGTTGCGTCCGCCGGAAGAGCCACTGGAGCGTCGGACCCATCAGCCCTCGGCGCAACACGGCCTCTTTCGTCGGAGGCGGCAAGACGGCGGACGCCGTCAGCGCGGCGCGGATGAAGGGTTGATCGCTCCAGGACATCCCTTCGGAAATGAGCTGGAAAGGCGCGGCGGCCGGGAAGACGTCGCCGAGCGCCTTGGGATCGTGGTCTTTGACCGACGGGAAAATCCAGAACTGGTTGTTGCGGTAGAGCATGTCCATCCGCGCCGCAAATCCCGGTTCCGTCATTGACGCGCGGCCGAGCGAACGCCAGTAGGCGCCCGCCACGCGCCCGCGCGAGGCGTTGCCGAACACGGCGTGGCCAGGCGGAAAGAGCGTGTTGGGATGATCGACGTCCGCCCCCGCCGCCGTGCCGGCCGCATCGAATTTCACGGACGTCAGCAACGGAAAGTCGGACGTCTTCACGAGCGAGTGCGCGGCGTCGCGGTTGACGTAGAGGTCGCCCGCGTTGCCGGCGGCCGTCCCTTCGGAGAGCCAGGCCGTCACGAGCGACGTGGCGCGAGAAACGGGCTTGGACGCGCCGAAGCGGGACGCGAGCGCGGCGATGGGTTGCGCCGCCGGTTTGAGGTCGAGCAACGCCTCGAAACAACCGACGTCGAAATTCCAGACGAGGTTCGTTGCGGCGAACGTGACGGTGCCGCCCGTCGTCGCCCGCACGGGCGCGGCCTGTGGCAGACCGGGAACGGGCTTGTCTTTGAGGGCACGGGCCTTTGCGACGATTTCGGCGAAGCGGGGCTGTTTGCGGAGCGGCGTGAAGTCGGGGTCTTTGACGATGGCGTCCGCGTCCCGCCAGCCGCAGGTCACGGCCTTTTCGAGTTCGGTCATCGCCAGGCCGATCGCGTACCGTTGCGCGAGGGCGCAAGCGAGGTTGTAGCGCCACGTTGGATCCGTTGGCATCAGTTCCAGCGCTTCGCGGCAGGTGGCCTCCATGGCCGAACGGTCGCCCCGCTGGAGCGAGTCGACAAGCTGCTGGCGCAGGACGCAGTGGCGCGGCCAGATGCGCGGCATCTGCCAAAGACGGGACGCGAGCGGCGATTCGCCGTCGTCTCCGCCGGCCGCGCCCGCCACCAACAGCGCAAGAAGAATGAACACGAATCTTTGCATGGCCTTATTCTAGCATATTCCACCCATGGTGCGCCGAGGAATGTGTTATACTAAGCGCATTTACGAAAGGAGATTCGGCGTATGAACGAAATCAACGATTATGAAAGGGAATTCCAACGGCGGCAACCGGGCGGTCTGTTCGGTGCGGCGGCACAGCAGACGCAGCTGGCGTTGACGTTCAAGTTGGTCTATGGCTGGATGTGCGCGGGGCTTGCGCTCTCCGGCGTCGTGGCGTGGTACACGTACACGAGCGGACTCTTCCAGAAGGTGTTGGCCGGGCCGGGACTGATCGGCTGCGTCGTCGCCGAACTCGCACTCGTCTTCATCCTCTCCGCCGCCATCCAGAAACTGGCCGCGCCCGTTGCGTGGCTGATGTTCATGGGCTACGCGGCCCTTAACGGATTGACGCTGTCCGTTGTGTTCATCGCCTACGAACTCGCGCTCGTCCAGCGGGTCTTCTTCATCACGGCGGGGATGTTCGGCGGTTTCGCTCTCTTCGGGTCGCTCACGAAATCCGACCTTTCCGGCATCGGCCGCGTCTGCGGTATGGCGCTTTGGGGACTGGTGATCGCCTCGGTCGTGAACATGTTCATGAAGAGCAGCGGACTCGACTGGATCATTTCCTACGCGGGCGTTCTGATCTTTTCGGGGTTGACCATCTACGACACCCAGAAAATCCGGCAGATCGCCGCCGCCGAAGGGACGATGGATCGCACGGCGATCCACAAGGTCGCCGTCCTCGGCGCCCTCTCGCTCTATCTCGATTTCATCAACCTCTTCATCCATCTGCTCCGCATTTTCGCCAACCGCAGCCGGGACTGACGGCGGCGAGGCGCGGAGCCGCCCGGCCCGTGGCAGACATCCAGACAAGCGAACGACTGCAACGCTTCCAGAAGGCGTTCCGCGCGGGGACGGACAATCCGTCTCCGCGTCTTGCGTTGGCATCCCTCACCGGGTCGTCCGCCGCGTTCGCGGCCGTGTCGCTCGCGCTCGACCCGTCGCCTTGCCCGTTCGTTCTCGCCGTGACGCCGGGTCTGCCCGAAGCGGATCTTCTCGCGGGCGACGTGCGGATTCTCGAACAGGAATGCGCCGTTCATGTACAAGAGTTTCCGCTGGCGCTGGAGGGCGACCGCGCGGCGGCGGCGGCGCGGTTGAAGGCGGCGGCCGTGTTGGGCGCCTATGGTTCGCATCCCGTGCCGCTCGTCGTCGTGGCGCCGTCGGGCGCGTTGTTGGAACCCGTGCCGCGTCCGGCCGCCGTGGCCGCCGCCACCGTCCGTCTCGTGCCGGGCGAAACGCCCGTCGGCGGATTTTCCCGTCTGCTGGAACGTCTGCTGGCGGCGGGCTACGAACGCGCCCCCGAAGTCGTCTCTCCCGGCCAGCTCGCCGTACGTGGCGGCGTTCTCGACGTTTGGCCACCGGACGCGGCGCGTCCCGTCCGTGCCGAGTTCTTCGGCGACGAACTCGATTCCCTGCGGACGTTCGACCCCGCGCTGCAGACGTCGATCGGCCCGCTCGATGCGGCCGACGTCCCGCCGGTCAGCCTCGACGAGTGCGACGGTCAGACGCTGCTCGACGTCGTGCCGGAGGGTGGTACGATTCTCTGGCTCGATCACAACGCCTATTCCACGATCGCCCGTACCGCGACGCGGCCGTTCGCACGGCAGATTTTCACGGGCGACCCCGCGCCGCCGGGCGTCCCGTCCGCGCCGTTCCTGACCGCCCCGTTGCCGGGGTTTGCGGAGTTGGGCATGGAAGCCGTGCGCAATCCCGAACTGCTCGACGTGGCGCGGACGCGCCTCGCGCGTCATCTTGCGGCGGCGACGCGGAAGGGTGAATTGGTTGTTGAGGACGCCGGGTTGTCGGGCGGGTTCGAGACGGACGGCCTCGTCGTTGTGACGACGAGCGATCGCGTTTTCGCGCACCGCCATCGCGCCGCCGCGCCGTCCGTGCGCGAACGGACGCAGGGCGAACGGCTGACCGAATCGTTCGACATCGAACCCGGCGAATATGTCGTCCATCTCGAACACGGCATCGGGCGTTTCGTGGGATCCACCGAAGTCGAGGTGGCGGGGCGGCGCAGTGAGGTCTTCACCATCGAATACGCGGACGGTGCGCGTCTCCACGTGCCCGTGTCCCACGCGCACCTGTTGTCGCGCTACGTGGGCGTCAAGGGGCAGGCCGTCAAACTTCACCGCCTGGACGGCCGCCGCTGGACGAAGGAAAAGGCTGCCGCCCAGCGTTCCGTGCGAGATCTCGCGTCCTCCCTTCTCGAACTGCAGGCTCGCCGTGCCGTCGTGCCGGGGTTCGCCTACGACGTTGACGCGCCTGGCGTGGCCGCGTTCGAGGCCGCGTTCCCCTACGAGGCAACGCCCGATCAGGCGGCCGCCGTGGCCGACGTGAAGCGGGACATGGCCGCGACGAAACCGATGGATCGTCTGCTTTGCGGCGACGCGGGGTACGGCAAAACGGAGGTGGCCATGCGGGCCGCGTTCATCGCGGCGATAAACGGTCGCCAGACTGTTCTTCTCGCGCCGACGACCGTGTTGGCCGAGCAGCACTACGAGACGTTCCTCGCCCGTTTCGCCGGAACGCCAATTCGCATCGAGGCCATGAGCCGCTTCCAGAGCGACGAGGCGAAAAAGGCCACGCGCGCACGGTTGCTCTCCGGCGTGACGGACATCGTCATCGGCACCCATGCGCTGTTGTCTGTCAAAGTCCAGTTCCATGATCTTGGCCTCATCATCATCGACGAGGAACAACGTTTCGGCGTCAAGCACAAGGAGTACCTCAAACGTCTCCGCGCCACGGCCGACGTCTTGACGATGAGCGCCACGCCGATTCCGCGCACGCTCTACCTGTCGATGACGGGCGCACGTGATTTGTCGCTGTTGCGGACGCCGCCGCGCGAGCGCGTGGCCACCGTCACGAAGATCGTCCGCGACGCGGACACGACCGTAAAGGCGGCGATTGAGACGGAACTGGCGCGGGGCGGACAGATCTTCTTCCTCCACAACCGCGTGTTGACGATCGGAAAGGTCTATACCCGCCTCCGGGAACTCGTGCCCGACGCGCGGATCGAAGTCGCTCATGGACAGATGGCAACGACAGAACTCGCGGCGAAGATGCAGCGTTTCGCGCAAGGCGACGTGGATGTGTTGCTCTGTACGACGATTGTCGAGAGCGGGTTGGACATTCCCCGCGCGAACACGATTCTTGTCGACCACGCGGAACGGTTCGGTTTGGCGGAACTCTACCAGTTGCGCGGTCGTGTGGGGCGTTCGGCGCGTCAGGGCCACGCCTATTTTCTGCTGCCCGAGGACGGCGACGTGGATTCCGAGGCGCGTGAACGGTTGGACGCCCTGAAGAAACACGCGGGCGTGGGCGCGGGCTTCAACATCGCCCTGCGCGATTTGGAAATCCGCGGCGCGGGCAATTTGCTCGGACGTGAACAGAGCGGGCATATTGCGGCCGTCGGATTCCAACTTTACTGCCAGTTGTTGCAGCGGACGGTGGCGCGACTCAAAGGCGAGGCGGTGCCGGACATCGTGGACGTCGCGCTCAACTTCGATTTTCTCAACTACTCGCCGGGAACGGGCGATATGGACGCGACGGGGGCGTGCTTGCCCTACGACTACGTGGAGGATGATGCGCAGCGCATGGACTTCCATCGGCGGCTGGCGGAAACAACGACGCTGTCGGCGGTGAAGAAACTTCGCCGCGAATTGGCCGACCGCTACGGGCGGTTGCCGAAAGCGGCGGAACGGCTCGTGCGACTGGCTGAATTTCGCGTGACGTGTGCGAGGTTCGGTCTCGCCGCCGTCACGACGGTGAAAAACAAGGCGTTCTTCTACCGGCGCGGATCGCAGACGGTTGCGTTCGTCGGCCACCTCGACGGCGCATCCACGCCCGAAAAGAAACTCGCACGGTTGATGAAGACCATTCTCGCCCACGCCACGTCTTGATTCCAAGACGGCGGGGCGGAAGGGCGACAAATCAACGCGGGGCGCCGCCGTCCGGTGGGGGTGGCGGCGGCGGACCTCCGCCGGGGCCGCCGTAGGACTGGGTGGCCTCGTAGATGGCGGACATCGTTTCGACGAAATCCTTTGCGTCACTTTCGGCAATGCCGAGATCCTGCGCCGTCCGGGTGAGCAGGGTCTGCCGTTCCGCGTTCGCCAGTTCGCGCGTCGTGCGGTCGAGATCCCGCATTTCTTTGAAAAATTCGTGCCGTTGTTCCTCTGTCACGTCCGTGTTGTCGGGGGCGAGCATTTCGCGCAGTTCCTCGCGTCGCGCCACCGCCTCCTGATACCGGTCGTGGATGTCGCGTTCGGCCGCCGTGAGACGCGTCCGGTCGACGCTGCCGAGAATGTCGAGCTGGTTCTGCGTACGCAACAGCCGTCCCGCCCGCATCCGCGCATGGCGGTTCGTCATCTGCGCGTAGCGTTGCGGATCGCGTGTGCGCAACGCCTCCATCCGCGCGCGCATCTCCGCCGCCGTGGGCGGACGGGATGGACGGTCGTCGTCGGGCGGTTGCACCGTCGCCGGTTGATCGGCGGGCGGTGTTTCCGCGATGGCGGCCGGCGTGGTTTCTTTTCGCTGGGCCAGTTTTCGTTCCAGTTCGCGGACGCGCGCGCGCAGACGTTGCGTCTCCGAGGACTCGCCCGCCGTTTTCGGTTTGACCGGACGCGGCGTCGTTTCCGTTGGCATCGCCGTGGGCGCGGTCGCACTCGGCCGCAACCAATAGCCGATCACCCCGCCCAACGCGAACGCCACACAGACGCAGACAAGCACGATTTTCTTGTTTTCCATGTCTGCCAGTATAGCACACTTCGCCCGTGTACGGACGCGATGGCATTCTATGCGGTTTGAAAATTCCACAGGTTGGATGCTTGACAAATGGTGTGTCATTCGGTATCATGCGAGACAAAACTTCCAAGCGTTGAACGAAAGAGGAGCATGAGCGAAATGGCATTGGAAAGTCGCGAAGAGGACGTCATTCGTCCGCCCGTTCGGATCGGCATCGTCGGCCTGGGGCGTGCCGCGTTGTTCGACCATCTGCCCGCCTTGCGGGCGCTACCCGGCCTGTTCAAAATCGTCGCCATCTGCGACGTGTTGAAGGAGCGTCGGGATATCGTCGAGAAGGACGTGCCGGGCCTTCGGACGTATCGTCAAATCGAAGACATGCTTGACGATCCCGAAATTGAGCTGGTTGACATCGCCCTTCCGTCCGTCGACCATGCCAAGACGGCGCTCGCCGCGCTCAAGCGTGACAAGTGGACCGTCGTGGAAACGCCGCTCGCCCTGAACTATGACGATGCGACGGTGCTCAAGGCCACGGCCATCAAAGCCAACAACAAGCTCCACGTCTACACGCCCGGTCTCTTTTCACCCGAATTCCGTCTTGCGTTCACCGCGCTTGACGATCCGCGTCTCGGTGGCGTCTACGACATTCGCATCCGCCATCAGGACTACATTCGCCGCGACGACTGGCAGAGCGTCAAGCGGTGTGGTGGCGGTGCGGCCTGGTATTGGGGATCGGACGCCGTCTTGCAGGCCATGGCGCTCCTGCGCCAGCCGCCCGCGCAGCTTTGGAGCGAACTCAAGCGCGTCGTCTCGGTGGGCGACGCCGAGGATTTCGCCCACATCGTCCTCAAGTCCCGTGGCCCCACGACGGCTGACATTGAGCTCAACAGCGGCCAACTTGCGCCTTGCGAACCGATTTTCACGATTCGTGGCCCGCGCGGCGCGTTCACCGTCGCTGCCGGTGCTACGGAGGGTACGTTCCATGTGGTCGACCCCGCGTACAAATTCGGTCGGCGGCGGTCGAGTGTCCGGACGCCGGATCTCGCGGATATGCACGAGGATTTCGTCGTCCGGGACATTCCGTTCGCGCTCCCCGAAGTCCCGGCATCCGCCGGCGAGACGTTTTGGCGGACGCTCTACGCGACGATTCGCACGGCGGTGCCGTTTCCCGTTGCGCTGGACGACGTTTTGGAGTCTATTCGTTATCTTCAACTCGCCAAAAATGCATCGCCTTTCGCACATTAACGCGCGATTTCGGCGGTCGCGATTTACCGCTTGATTTCGTGTCGCGGATGAAGTATTCTACTCGCCGTCGTTTTCCCCGAAAACTCGTTTCCTCAGCGTGGAGCAATCAAATGTCTGAACAAAACATGGCGTCGGGCGGTGGCTTCGTGACCTTCACGTGTGCGTCCTGCCGTCAGGAACTTGAAGCGCCTCAGGGCCTGGCCGGCCAGTCCGTGGAATGCCCGGCCTGTGGGGCGCGTCTTGTCGTCACCGCGTCCGGGCAGGCCGTGTCAGCCGATGCGATGAAGTCGCGGACGATCCGCATCGAACTTTCGGATCTCTAGGCGGGTCATGGCGTCGGCCGTCCTCATCGTCTCCTCCACGCGCGTCCACGCGGATCCGCACGAAATCCTCCGCATTCAGGATACGGTGTCCGCGTTGCGTGAACAGGGACGCGCCGTCGACGTGCTTATTCCGCGCAAGGTTGCGTTGTTGACGGCCACGGTTGACCCCACGGCGCGGGTTTTCGTCGTCCCCCGCATTCCGTTTTCGGACACTCCGCCCGCGCGTCCATCCTTGCGCCGTTTCTGGGCGGCCGTGCTGATGTTCTTTCGCGGCGTCTCTCTTGCCGCCCGGCGCGACTACGCCGTCATCCATGGGTTCAACGACGGCGCAATCATCGCGCGCGCCATCTCCCGCGCCGCCGTTTCCACGCGCCCCTACATCGCCGAGATCCTACGGCCTTTCGCGGGCCGCCGCTTTTTCAAGAGCCCGCGCCGGGCCGTCGCCTGCCGCATGGAACGCCATGCGCTCGCCCACGCCGCCGCGATCATTCTGCCCGACGAGGAGACGCTGGCGCTGTTCGGGCGCAAAATACCCTTGGCCCGCGTGTCGATTCTGCCCGATCCGCATACTGAATTCGCGCCCGACGAATTTACGCTCGGCGATTTCCGTTATGCGCTCGACCACGTTTATTCCTACGTTCTTCGTCCCCGTAATTGAGGTTCGCCATGCCCCGTGCCGCCGCCCCGAAAAAGTCCGCGCCGAAGAAGGCGAAAAAGAAATCCACGTCCGCCGTGTCGTCCCTGCGTCGTATCGCCCGCATCGTCGTCGGGGGCGTCGTTCTTGTGTTCGCCCTCCTCTGCGCGGGAGGCCTTTGGCACGTCCATCATTCGGCCGATTGGCTGGCCGAACACGATTCGTTTCTCACGGCGCCGCTTCGCGTGTGTGGCGACGGTACGGCGTTTTTCACCGACGCGCTGGGCTGGACGGGACACGACGCCGTTTATGAATCGGACGATCCGCCGCCGGCCAACCAGATTCTTTTCGCGGGTGCTCCCGTTCGGACGGGCGCTCCCGCGCCGGCCGATATCCAGATTCTTCATCGCGGCGAGTTTATCGTCGGCTGGTCGCCCTCCCTCCGCCATCCCGTCTGGGTGGCCTACCATGTGCCCGCCGTCGAACGTTTCCCCGCCGAAAGAGAGCCGCGATTCCAAAAGGACGTTTCCGTCGCGAACGCGCCCGCGCCCGCCGACTACGCCAAGTCACGCTACGACCGTGCTCCGCTTGTCCCGAGTCGGATGCTTGCCACGCGCTTTGGCGGGGATGAACAGAAAAAGGCGTTCAAGATGTCCGCCGTCGCGCCGCAATTGCCGACGCTCCATCGTGGTCCGTGGAACGAACTTGAACAGCGGCTGGCCGACCTTTGGCCCGCCGCCTATGGCGAACTCTGGGTCGTCGCCGGCGCGTTGTCGACGCGGCCGGGCGCCCAGAAGATTCCCGGCACGGCCATCGACGTCCCCGACGCCTACTACATGGTCGTCGCCGCGCAGGCCGCCGATGGCGTCCGCGCATTCGCCGTCCTCCTGCCCCAGACGATCGACCGCTGGGCGTTCCCCGTCCACAATCTGCTGACAATCGACGAACTTGAGGCGAAGACGGGCCTGGACTTCTTTCCCGATCTGCCCAAGTATCTGCAACGTCCGCTGGAGGCCGACCGGCCCACGCGCCTGTGGCCCGTTCGCCTCCGCGACGTGTTCAAGCTGCTGCTGGCCCGCTTTACGTGACGGCCTAGCGCGTCTTGAACTTGAAGTAGAGCGGACGGAAGATGTTTTCGAAGCGCTGCACTTCCGTGAACGTGCCGTGCGCCTTGTCGTAGGCGTAGCTGGCGATGCACGAACTCATCTTCAGACCGACCAGACAGAACTTGCCACCGGGCATGAACTCGAAGTCGCGCGGGAAGCTGCCCGCGAATTTCGCGTTGTTCACGAACGTCAGTTCGCCCGTCGCGGGGTCGATGTTGAACACGGAAATCGAATCATACCCCTGCTGGCTGATGTCGCGGTTCGAGCAGAACAGCTGCGTCCCGTCTTCGGACACCTTGATTGCGGCGGCCTTGCAGCCTTCCATACCCCTCGCCTCGTGCATCAGCGGGTGCTGGCAGACGAACGTGAACCCCGCGCCCGTGTAGCGGTAACTCGCCACGAGGTTGCCGAGTTCGAAGATGACGAACATGAATCTCCCGTTCGGGTGGAAGACGACGTGGCGCGGCCCTGCGCCGAGCGGCTGTGTGCGGATCGTCGCGGCCGCGACTTCCTTCATGCCCTGTACGCGGTTGGCGAAATCGTAGGCCTTCACCTGGTCGAGCGTCAGATCCACGACCATCTGAAAACGGCTGTCCGGCGTTACGATCGAACAGTGGCAGTGCGCCGCGTCCTGGCGCGGCTTGTTCGGCCCGTCCCCCACGTGGCGGACTTGGAAGCGCGGATTGATTTCTCCCGGCCGACCGGCGTAGGCGGTGTCGATCGAGCCGTCGGCGTTCAGATTCGCGAATCCCGCCGTGCCGCACGAATATTCCGCGTAGACGAGCGCCTTCTCCTGTGGGTCGAGCGCGACGTGGCACGGCGTCGTCCAGCCCGTCGGGATTTCGTTGACGAATTCCAGCCGGTCGCCTTTGACGGCGAACGCGACCAGGCCGCCGTCGCGGCCGCGCGGCCCGAACGCGGGCGAGCCCGCCGCAGAGTAGAGACGGGTGCAGTCGCGCGTCAACGCCATGTAGATGGGATTCTGCAACGTCCCGATCGCGCCCAGCAGACGGAACGCCCCCGTCTCCGCGTCGCTTTCAAAGATGTGGAAACCCTCCGGGTGCTGGGCATCCGTTGCACTGCCAACATACGTCACGTACTTCATCGCGCACTCCTTCTTCAAGTTGTTGATGGCGTGTATCATAACACATTCTTCGCCTGACGGCAAAGCGCGTTCGCGACCCGTGTAAAATGAGCAAACTTCAGATTGGCGGTTCGCCTGAAAATGTGTTAGAATGGTTGCGTTATGAAACTTAAAAAATCAGAAGTCGAAGCAGTTGAGGCGGCTGCGGCCCCGGCGGGCGGCGCGGTGATTGCCGATCGGTTTAAACTTGACGCCGCGCCTGAAAAGTCGGGTCCTGCGGGCGTGGGCAAAACGTCTTCGCTGGTGGCGATGATCGCCGCGCTGGCTTCGGTCGCGATGCTGGGCGCCGTGACGGCGTTGCTCTACACGAACTGGGAATTTCTCAAAGACGTC
The DNA here is from genome assembly GCA_964482645.1 of uncultured Lentisphaeraceae bacterium. Classification (GTDB taxonomy): domain Bacteria; phylum Verrucomicrobiota; class Kiritimatiellia; order RFP12; family UBA1067; genus RUG572. The sequence continues at coordinate 20,792 of CAYZYQ010000022.1, forward strand.
TAAAACGTCCCCGTCCCCATGGTCGATGTCATGAAGTCCCCGCGCGCCCGCGCGGCCGTCCAACTTGCGTTGGACGAGGATTTGGGTTCCGTCGCCCGGACGGCGTTTGTGCGTCGGTGCGACGCGACGAGCGAGGCTCTGGTCGATCCGAAGGCCCGTGCCACGGGCGAGATCTACTCGCGCGTTCCCTGTGTCGTCGCCGGCGCGACGGTGGCGGCGGCCGTGTTGAAGGCCGTCGATCCGCGCGTCAAGGTGCAGATCGTCCGTCCGGACGGTTCGCAGGTGCAGCCGAACGAGACGATCCTCCAGTTCACGGGGCGGGCGCGGAGTATCCTCGCCGCCGAACGGACGGCGCTCAATTTCATGCAGCGGATGTGCGCCACGGCCACGTTGACGCGCAAGTTCGTGGATGCGACGGCGAAGTACGGCACGTTGATTCTCGACACGCGCAAGACGACGCCCGGCCTCCGTGTCTTCGAGAAGTACGCCGTCGTCTGTGGCGGCGGTACGAATCACCGCATGGGGATGTACGACCGGATTCTGATGAAGGACAACCACCGCCGGCTTTGGAAGGGCGGGAATCCGGACGAACTCGATCAGGCCGTTTTCGCGGCGCGGCGGGCGTTCCCGAAACTGGCGGTCGAAATCGAAGTCGAATCCGTTCGCGAATGCGAATCCGCCCTCAAGGCGAAGCCGGAGTGGATCATGCTCGACAACATGTCCATCGCGGACATGAAGAAATGTGTGAAGCTCTGCGCAGGAATTTCGCAGACGGAGGCGTCCGGCGGCATCACGCTCGACCGTGCGCGCGCCGTGGCGGCCACGGGCGTGACGGCGATTTCGCTGGGGTGTCTGACGCACAGCCAGGGTTCGATTGATTTGACGTTGGAGTGGAAATCCGTCTAGTCCGCGTTCACCCGTCGTCCAAAGGTTCTGCTACGACATGAAAATTTCGCGTCGAGAGTTTCTGAAAACGGCGGCCGTCTCGGCCGCCGCGTTCGCTTTTCCCAACCTGCGCCTGTCGGCCGCGTCGCCGAACGGTAAGGTGAACATGGCGTTCGTTGGCATCGGCCACCAGGGCGGACACGACTTCAACATGTTTGCCTACTACAAGGATCTGGTGAATGTGGTGGCGTTGTGCGATACGCAAATGGGCGCTGCGCATACGTTGAACGTGCTGAACGCCTATCCCGACGTGCCGCGCTATCAGGACTTCCGCAAGATGTTCGACGCGCACGCGCGGGAGATCGACGCCGTCTGCATCGCCACGCCGGACTTTTCCCACTTTCCCGTCGCCATGCTCGCCATGTCCTTGGGCAAGGCCGTCTATGTGGAAAAGCCGATGGGGAACTGTTTCCGCGAAATCGCGTTGATGATGGCGGCCGCGAAACGGCACAAGGTCGTCACGCAGATGGGCAACCAGGGGCATTCGGACGCGAACTACTGGCAGATGAAGACGCTCGTGGCGAACGGTTGCGTGAAGGACGTCACGCGCATCGATGCGTTCATGTGCGCCAACAACCGGCGGTGGTTCAAGTGGCAGGGCGCGTTGACGGCTATGCCGGGCGAGGAGGCCGCGCCGGCCGAACTCGACTGGGACGTCTGGCAATGCCAGCGTCCGTTCCGTCCGTTCAACCACAACTTCCTCGACGGCGACTGGCGTTGTTTCTACGAGTACGGCACGGGGGCGTTGGGCGACTGGGGCGCGCACGTGTTCGACGCGGCGCATGAGTTTCTCAAACTGGGTCTGCCCGCGACGATCGAGACGGTGAAGAACGACCGGCGGACGCCTGTCGTCTACCCGATGGCCTCGACGATCGCGTACACGTTTCCCGCGCGGGGCGCGGGCTTTCCCGAATGCCGCCTGACGTGGCACGACGGTGCGGGGAATTTCCCGCCGCTGCCGGCGAACTTGACGGATCGGAAGTGGCGGCGGAAGGATTACGGCGCGGAACTCTACACGCAGGACGGCCGCGTCTTCGCGCGCGCCAGCCACGGTTCGCCGCTCCAGCTCGTCGCGGGCGGCGATCCCCACGCTCCCGAAACGCAGCGCGTGCTGCGGGACTTCCCGCGTGGGCGGAGCGGACACTACTTGAATTTCATCAAGGCGGTGAAGGGCGAGGAGAAGGCGAATTCCGATTTCGCCGTCGCGGGGCCGCTCTCGCAAGTGCTTGCGCTGGGTGCGCTCGCGCAGCGCATGGGCGTCCCCAAACTCGTGTTCGATCGCACGAAGGTGCGTTTTGTGGACAACGACGTGGCCAATGCGTTTCTGGCGGGGCCGCCGCCGCGCAAGGGCTGGGAAGAGTTTGAACGCCTTTAGACGAAAGGCAAAGGAGGAAAGTCAATGACGTTCTGGTGTTTCATGTTGGGTATCCCGCTGCTGGCGTACGGGCTGCTGTCGCTTGTTTGTCCGACGCGCGTGGCCGCCGCACAGGTTGCGTTTCCGCGCAACAAGTTGGCCGGCTGGATTCTCTGTGCGGCGGGGTGGGCGTTCACGGCGTATGAGGTCGACACGATTGGCATCGACGTGTTCGACCGGATTGTCCAGCGGCTCTGGTTTCTGCCGTCCGCCATTCCCGGCGCAGTTTGGATTTGGATGATCGTGTTGACCGTGCTGACGTGCTGGTGGATGCCGAACTTGTTGCCGTTGCGTGGCGTGAGCGCGATTTTCATGCTCTTCCCCGCCGAACTTTTTCCGTGCGTTCGTTTGTACGACACGCCGTGGCGGTTGACGCTCGTGGTGTTTGCCTACCTCTGCGCCATTGCCGGCATGTATGGGATGTTCTATCCGTGGCGCGTCCGCCAACTGCTCGCGTGGCAGAGCGAGCAGCCGTTGCGCGTCCGACTGCCTGGCCTCCTTTGGACGATTTGGGGCGCGACGTTCGTCGTGCTCGGGGGACTTTCCGCCGCCGGTCTGGTGAGGTGACTGCATGGAACACCTGCGCATCCTGCTCGTCGACAACTTGATGATTCGCCGCTACGGCAACCTCCGCATGGGGCCGGGGCGGAAACTCATGTGCGGCGCGATTCGCAACAATTGGCGGCTCTGCGAGTTTTCGGATCGCGACATGGCGCGTCTCCTCGCGCCGTTGGGTATCCGTCCCTGGGGCGGCCGCATCGCGAACGAGAAGCTGGTGCTGACGGCGCGAAACTTCCGGCCTGACGTCGTTCTCATCGGTCATTGCGACTACATCCAGAACTGGGCGCTTGCGCGGATCCGCGAAATCCTGCCGAATGTTCGCATGGCGCACTTCAACGTCGATCCGGTCTACTGGCCGCACATGCAGGATCAGTGCAAGGCGCGGATGGATTCGTGCGATGGCATTTTCGTGACGACGGCGGGGGCGCCGTTGAAACAGTGGACGACGGGGCGCAATTTCGTCGCCTACATGCCCAACCCGTCCGATCCGTCGATGGAGAACCAGGACAATGGTGCGAAGACGACGTTCGCGCGCGATGCGTTCTATGCCTGCAATCCGAATCCGGCCGATCCGCGCATTGCGTTCATCGGCGCGTTGCGGAAGCGGCTGGACGCGCGGATGAAAATCGACTGGTTCGGTCTTGACGATACGCCGACGATTTGGGGCGCGAAGTACGAGGACGTGTTGGCGACGTCCAAAATGAGTTTCAACCTCAACCGCCGCGAAGGGGACTTCTGGTATTCGTCGGATCGCATTGCGCACTTGATGGGCTACGGCATTCTCACGTACCAGAGTGCGAAGAACCGGTTGCAGGATTTCTTCTCGGAAAAAGAGCTCGTCTTGTTCGACGGCGTGGACGACTTGGCGGAGAAAGCGCTTTGGTACCAGGCGCACGACGCCGAACGCCGCGCCGTGGCGTCGGCGGGTCGGGCGAAGTACCACGCGCTCTTCAACGGTGCGCGCGTGTTGCGGTACATGGTTGAGACGCTGTTGGGTGAACCGTACGCCGAGGCGTACGAATGGGCGGATGAGGTCTATCGATGAAAGCGCGACGACAACGGCGGAAGACGTTTCGGCGGGCGTTGCGCCGGCCGTTCGAGTGGCTGGGTATTGGCCTGGGCATTGCGGTGTTGTCGCACTTGTCGCACCGTCTGCTCTTCGCGCTCTGCGATTTCATGAGCGCCGTGATGTTCGCTTTTGATCGGCAGGGACGTTCCATCGCGCTCTTCAACCTCCGCGTCGTCACGGGCGTCTATCCGCCCGAACGCGATTTCAAGACGCCGCACACGACGCCGCCGACGCGGCGCGAGACGCGGATCCTCCGGCGTAGCTACCGCAACATGGCGCGGACGATTGGACACGTGTTCTGGACGTTTCGGAACGCGCGGGCGCGGGCGGCGTCCGTGGCGGTCTTTTCCGGCGCGTGCCGCGACGCGCTCGCCGCCTACCGTCCGCTGGTGACGGTGAGCGGGCATCTCGGTTGCTGGGAAGTGCTGTCGCAGCTCGTTTTTCTTGAAGGGCGCAAGATGATGAGCGTGGCGAAGGACATCGGGACGCCGCGCATGACGGAATTGTTGATGAAGTCGCGGCGGTCGATTGGCCAGGCCATTGTCCACGCCGACGGCGCGTTTCGTCCGCTCATGCAGGGCATTCGGGACGGTTACGACCTCGGATTGCTCGTCGACCAGGTGGTGAAGCCGAAGGACGGCGGCGTGTGGGTGCGTTTCTTCGGGCGGCCGATGCCCGTTTCGGCGGCGCCGGCGTTCTTCGCGGCGAAGGCGAAGACGCCCATCATCGTGGCGTGGTCGCGTCCGCTCAAAGACGGGACCTACCGGTGCGAGTACATCAACCTCCATCCGGCTGATGCGGCGCGGGACGTGTGGGCGTGTACGCAGGCGTGTCTTCACGACTTGGAGTGCGTGATTCGTCGCCATCCGTCGTGCTGGGTGCTGAACTACCGTTATTTCCGCAAGCGTCCGACCGACGCGGAATACGCCCAGCTGGTCGCGCGTGAAAGGAACGTCCGATGAAAAATGTGAAAGCCGTCTGTTGTGCAATTCTTATAGGATGCGTCTGCGTCCCGTTGGCGGTGTGGTTCGCGCGGTCGTCGCGCCCGGAAGCCGAAGGGGCGTCCGCGGTGCATGAAATCGCCTCCGCGCCGCCGGCGGCTGCTGCACCGGCGGCGCCGCGTCCGGTGTCCGCTGCGTCCGCGCCCGCGTCGACCGCAGTGTCCGAAACCGCCGCCGACACGACGGACGACGAGGCGGATGCGCCCGCGTTGACGGACGAGGACGTGCGCGAAGCGGAGGAGACGAAACTCGTGGATGCGTTCGACGCGCTGACGGACACGTGGCAGGAACCGGCGAAGAAGCCCGTGTCGATGGCGGACGTCAATCGATTCAACGACCAGTTCCGCAAAGTTCCTGCGTCGCGCAAGGACGAGTGCCTCCACCGTGCGCTGAATCTCATCCCCGACGAGAACGTCATGTTGCTGGCGGGGATTCTGATGGACAAATCCTACGACGCGGAAATCCTCGATACGGTCTACGGCGATGTGCTGAACCGGGCCGAGGAGGTGAAGAAACCCATCCTCCATGAGATTTTCAAAGACAAAACACATCCCTGTTGGGCAGACACGGCTTGGATTCTCGACGTGACGGATGAACTGCCGGGACGGAAGGATTCATCGGCTGGGGATGCCGGATCTTCGGGGAAGTAAAGGAGGGCGCATGGCGGCGAAGACGAAACGGTTGATTGAAGTTCTGCTCGTGAAGTGCGAGTTGACGGGTATTCCCGAAAAGGGATTGCCGAAGAGCCGGAATCTGGGCGTGGTGGACATGATCTGGCCCCGTGCGTCCATCGCGAAGAAGAGCGCGGCGCGTGAATTCGTCTTCGCGAAAGGCGTGGCCGATTTCACGAAAGACCCATGGGCGAAACGTGTACTGTTGCGCGAAGAGGTTGAAGACCACACGGCGCTGGCGGTGTCCATCACCGAACCCGTTTCCATCCAGAAGATCCGGCGTTTCCTGCGGCTCACCGTGAAGTACGCGCTGAAGCAAGGGGCGAACATGGTCGAGCACGCGCTCGTCGGATACGGCGACATCGCCTCGTCGCCCGTCGACGCGCTGGCGGCCATGGCGGGCGAGACGGACGCCCCGAAAGTCATCGCCCAAGGCGTACTCGACATTCCCCATCTGCCGGTGGCCGATCAGGAGGTCTATCTGACCGTGCCGCTTTATCGGACAACCCGGACGAAACGCGCCGTCGGGTCGCTGATGCTGGCGATTCGCGGGTGACGCGCGGGCGGTTGAAATTTTTTCCAAAACCCCCTTGCGCGGCGAAGGGGGTTTTGATAAACTGTTGCGCATGGGACAGCAACTTAGAACACGTGCCAAGAAAGCCCGCCGCGTGGCTCGCGCCAAGCGCGTCCATGCGCGGTTGCTTGCGGCGAAGAAAGCCAAGTAATTGGCCGTTGCGCAAGGCGCAACACACATCCTTTTAGGTGGGATGGCCGAGCGGTTAGGTCGCGGACTGCAAATCCGCTTACAGCGGTTCAACTCCGCTTCCCACCTCCAACTCTACAAGCGATTCCGTGCGACGAGCACGGATTTCGTGTTTTCGCGAACGGCGGCTCGTCGTTCGCCGCTTGTTTCTTGTCCGTGTTGATGGTATAATTGTCGGCCACACACGGGGCTGTTCGGGCGGCTTGGCCGTCCGTCGCTCCGGGGCAACAGGATTATGACGGACATGAAAGAAGAACTGCATAGACTCAACTGTTTCGTGGAGAACAAGCCGGGGGTGCTGGCGCGGATTGTCGGCCTCATCTCCGGTCGCGGCTACAACATCCAGACGCTGAGCGTCGGACCGACGGAGGATGGAACGGTTTCGCGGATGAAGATCGACGTGTTGGCCGACGATCGGGCCATCGCCCAGGTCGTGCTCCAGCTTGAGAACCAGGTGAATGTCATCGAGGTGACGTGCCGCCGCGCGGCGCGGAAGTGAGAGGCGCGTCATGGCGGCTTTGAAATTCGCGGTCATCGGTCATCCCATCGCGCATTCCCTTTCGCCGAAGATGCACGCGGCCAATTTCGCCGCGCTCGGGTTCGACGCCACGTACGAAAAATTCGACGTGCCGCCCGAAGACGTGGCGGCGTTTGTGTTGGCCCGGCGGGACGAAGGTTATGCGGGGCTTAATGTGACGGTGCCGCACAAGCTCGCGGTGATTCCGTTGCTCGACCATGTGGACGAGAGCGTGGCGCGGTACGGTGCCTGCAACACGATTCGCTTCGAGAAGGACGGGACGCTGACGGGATTCAATACGGACGTCATCGGCTTCGTTTCGGGATTGGCCGCGCACGGCTGCCACCTCGCGGGGAAGAAGGTTTTTATCGTCGGTTGCGGCGGTGCAGGTGGCGCACTCGCCACGGCCTGCTGCTACGAACGGGCGGCGGAACTCGTCGTGGCCGATCTTGATGCGCGGCGAATCGAGGAACTGGCCGTGCGTCTGACGGCGCTTGCGACGGGGACGGTCGTCCGTGCCGTCCTGCCGGTGGCCGAAACGGCACCGGGGGCAGGCGTCTGCGGAGCGGATCTCGACGCCTCGAAAGCCCGATGGGGGGCGGCGGCCGAGACGGCGGACGTGATCGTCAACGCAACGCCCATGGGATTGCACGACGGCGAACCGAGCGCGTTGCCGCCGTCCGCGTTCCACCCGGGGCAGTTTGTGCTCGACATCGTGCCGACCGTTCATTTCCCGCCCACGGCGGCGGCGGCGCAAGCGGCGGGCGCGACGGCGTCCGACGGGCTGGAGTTCCTGGTTGGACAGGGCGCGAAGGCGTTTGAGCTGTGGACGGGCGTGACGGCGGATCGCGCGGCGATGCTGCGGGCGATTCGCGGGTGACGGGCTTTTTGAACTGAGAAATGATTGTTTGAACGGAAAGGACTGAAGATGGAAATCGTTGTTTGCAAAACAAAAGAAGAGGCGAGCCGCAAGGCCGCCGATCTCGTCGCGGCGCTCGTGAAGCGCAATCCGAAGGCCGTGCTGGGCTTGGCCACGGGGTCGACGCCGATCGACCTGTACAAGGGGTTGATCGCGGACAACCAGGCGGGCCGGATCTCCTTCAAGACGGTGAAGAGCTGGAACCTCGACGAATACTACGGTCTGCCGCCGACGCACGACCAGAGCTACCGGTTCTTCATGGACACGAACCTCTTCAACCACATCGACATCGACAAGGCGAACACGCACGTGCTGAACGGCCTGGCGACGGACTGGAAAGCGGAAGTCGCGGCCTACGAAGCGGCAATCCGCGCCGCCGGCGGCATCGACTTGCAGGTGCTCGGCATTGGGTCGGACGGCCATATCGCGTTCAACGAACCCGGCAGTTCGCTGGCGAGCCGGACGCGCCTCGTGTCCCTCACGCCGCAGACGATCGCGGACAACGCGCGGTTTTTTGCGACGGCGGCGGACGTGCCGAAGCAGGCGCTTTCGATGGGCGTGGGGTCGATCATGGAGGCCAAGCGCGTCGTTTTGCTGGCGTTCGGTGCGAACAAGGCCGACGCGGTGAAGGGCGCCGTGGAAGGCGGCGTCTCCCAGTTCTGCACGGCGAGCGCCCTTCAGATGCATCCGGATTGCTGGTTCTTCTGCGATGAAGCGGCGGCGGCCCGGTTGCAGTTGCGGGACTACTACGCCTGGCGCGCGGACGAGGCGTTGAAGGCCGAATTGGGCGTGTGAGAACGCCGATTCGTTTTCGTGAATTTTCCACTTGCATTTTCACGCAAAAAAGGGCATAATATCAACTCAACTCTTTTCAAGAAAGCAGAGGTTGCTAAAAATGGGTACAGGTCGTACACTCCGTAAGGAATCGCATGTCCGTCCGTGCAAGACGCCGGCTCAGAAAGCCCGTCGCGCGAACGCGCAGCGTCGTCGTCTCGTCAAGTTCGGCATGGGCGATGAAGAAGTGAAGCTCATGAGCGACGAGAACGTCCGTGTGCTCGTGCAGCGTCCGACGCTCGTCAAGAAACTGCTGGCCAAGAAGGCCGTCGCACAGTAAGGTCGTTCCATGACATTCGTGCGCTGTTCGGTTGACGAACGGTACGTAAATCCCCTCTTCGAGGTTTTCGATGGAGGGGATTTCGTTTTGTCCTCGTACCGTGACGTGGAAGAGACGTCGACCACGATGCAGATTTTCTTCCCGGATCCAGCGGATGCGCCCCGCGCGGCCGACGCGCTCGTCGCCGCCGGGCGGATCGTGGGGTTGGAACTTCAGCCGGAAACGGGTTCGATTCCGGACGAAGACTGGCGCTACGCCTACCGCAAGTATTTCAAGACGGACGTTGTGTCGCCCCGTTTGGCCGTCGTGCCCGAATGGGAGATGGCGGGTTTCACGCCCGCGCCGGGGCAGCGGACGTTGATTCTCGATCCGGGCATGGCGTTCGGCACGGGGCGTCACGCCACGACGCGCGCGTGTTTGGAGTACGTGGATGCGCTGGCGGTCGAGAACGCCGACCGGTCGTTCCTCGACGTCGGGTGCGGTTCCGGTATTCTGGCGATCGCCGCCGCGTTGGAGGGTTTTCGCGACGTCGCGGGATTCGACATCGATCCGGACGCCGTGCAGAACGCGAACGAGAACGCGGCGAAGAACGGGCTGTCCTTGCGGTTCGTGCGCGGTGATTTGTCGAACAAGTCGACATTGCCGGACGTGCGGAAGACGGGTGACCGCGCGTTTGACGTCGTGGTTGCGAACGTGCTGGGACCGATTCTCATTCAATTCGCGCCGCAGATCGCGCCGCTCGTGGCGGCGGATGGACGGCTTGTTCTGTCGGGCATTCTCGACGAACTCTATCCCGACGTCGCGGCCGCCTACGCGGAGCTCGGCTTTGTGGAATGTTCGTCGAAACTGATCGGCGAGTGGCGCACGGGACTGTTCCGTCGCGCATGAGCCGCCGATCATATTTCGGTGATTTGTAAAAAAGGGGGCGGCAAAATAAGATGTCTGGGCCAGACGTGAATCGTAGGCATATGCGGTTTCTCCGTTGAGTAGATCCCATTATATTGGATTGATCCAGGCATCGAGCTGCCGGGCTTCGTGCTCCTCATCCGTCAGTTCGCCCCCCCCCCCCCCCCCCCCCCCCCCCCCCCAACCCCCCCCACCCCCCCCCCCCCCCCCCACCCAACCCACCAAACGGCGACGC
>CAYZYQ010000023.1:0-21014 GCA_964482645.1 uncultured Lentisphaeraceae bacterium
GTCCTTGAACAGGAACGGGAATAGGAACGATCCACAGAAAAGGGACTGCAACTGTATACTTTCGGAAGACTACTGCGCCGATGGCACGGGCGTTAAGGACGGCGAGTATTGTCGTCGATTTCGTCTGCCCCGTCCGCCCTGTCCGATGCGTATCCCCTCCCTCCCTCCCCAACCACGCGAAGTGATTTTCCGTCTGGTGGAGGGGATTGACGGCGGGGCGGGGGGTTTGGTAGAATACGCGCCCAAAAGGAAAAGAGTCCGAGTATGAAGAACTTCTGGTTTGGTTTTGGCTTCTACTTCGCCTTTACGGGCGGAGCGGTGGCGTGTGCCTGAAAACCGGAGAACTTCAACCCAGTTGTCAGAACGGCCCCGCTTCAAGGAAGCGAGGCCGTTTTTGTTTGGACACGGGACGGACGATTGGAAAGAGACGAAAATGGTCATTGTATTGAAACAAGACGCCGAACCGCGTCAGGTTGACAACCTGATGGCACTTCTCCGCGCCCAGAACATCGAGCCGCACATGACGGTCGGTGCGCACCAGACGATTGTCGGCTGCGTGGGCGACGTGTCACGCCTCGACCTCGATCTCGTCCGGGCGCTTGACGTGGTCGAGAGCGTTCGGCGCATTCAGGAACCCTACAAGGCCGCGAACCGCATGTTCCACCCGCAGGACACGGTGGTGGACTGCGGCGGGCCGAAGATCGGCGGCGGACATTTTCAGGTGATCGCCGGACCGTGTTCCGTGGAAACGGAGGAACAGATCGTCGCGGTGGCACGAGCCGTCAAGGCCGCCGGCGCCACGCTGCTGCGCGGCGGCGCGTTCAAGCCCCGCACGTCCCCCTATGCGTTCCAGGGACTTGGCGCGGAAGGTCTGCGCCTCCTTCTTCTTGCGAAGCGGGAGACGGGGCTGCCCGTTGTGACCGAATTGATGGACATGGCCGATTTCCCCTTGTTCGACGATGTGGATGTAATTCAGGTGGGGGCGCGCAACATGCAGAACTTCCACATGCTGCGCGCGCTCGGCACGCAAACGCGCAAGCCGATTCTGCTCAAACGCGGCATGAGCGCGACGTTGCAGGAGTTGTTGATGAGCGCCGAGTACATCATGGCCGGCGGCAACCCGAACGTGATTCTCTGCGAACGCGGCATCCGGACGTTTGAGACGGCGACGCGCAACACGATCGACCTGACCGTCGTGCCGCTGCTGCATCGTCTCAGCCATCTGCCCGTCGTCGTTGATCCGTCCCATGCGACGGGCGTGGCGCGTCTCGTGCGTCCGCTTGCGCGTGGCGCGGTGGCGATGGGGGCGGACGGGCTGATCATCGAAGTCCACAACGACCCGCCCCATGCGAAATGCGACGGCGCCCAGAGCCAGACGCCGGCGATGTTCGCCGAGACGATGGCGGACGTTGCGAAGATCCGTGCGTTGAACCTGCCGATGATCAAGGAGTGGTAGTCCATGAAAGAATTGAACGAAGTCCGCAAGGAAATCAATGCCATCGACGACGAACTTGTCAAACTTTTCGTCCGTCGTCTGGAAGTCGTGAAGGACGTCACCGAGGCGAAACGCGCGAGCGGAACGCCCGTCTACGATCCCGCACGTGAACGCGAAATTCTCTCGACCGTCGCGCAGAAAGTCGGGCCGGAGTACGAGAACGGGGCGTTGCTCTTCTTCACGACGCTGTTCAACATCTCGAAAGCGCGTCAGCGCGAAGTGCTGGCAACGGGATCCCGTCTTGAACGTGAAATCGAACAGGCGCGGCGGGAGACGCCGCCGAAGTTCCCCACGCGGGCCGTGGTCGCCTGTCAGGGGACGGAGGGTGCCTATTCGCAACAGGCGGCCTGCCGCCTCTTCACCGTGCCGACGATCGCCTACTTCACGGGGTTCGAGGACGTTTTCTCGGCGGTCGAGAAGGGCATGTGTCCCTATGGCGTACTGCCCATTGAAAATTCGTCCGCCGGTTCCGTGACGCCGGTCTACGATTTGATGGTCAAGCATGATTTCAAGATCGTCCGCTCCACGCGCCTCCGCATCCGCCATGTGCTGTTGGCGCGGCCGGGGACGAAACTTGAAGACATTCGCGAGGTCGTCAGTCATCCGCAGGGGCTGGCCCAGTGCGGTGCGTTTTTGAAAAAGCATCGGGACTGGAAGACGTGTCCGGCCTCGAACACGGCCGTGTCGGCGCGGATGGTGGCGAGTTCGGGGCGCGGGGATATGGCCGCCATCGCCTCCCGCGAATGTGCGGAACTCTACGGTCTCGACGTGCTGGCGGAGAACATTTCCGACGTGCCGATGAACTACACGCGCTTCATCTGCATCTCGAAGAAACTGGAGATTTATCCGGATGCGAAGAAAATGTCCATTATGCTCACGCTGCCGCACCGGCCGGGCGTTCTCTACAACGTGATGGCGAAGTTCGCGGCGATTCGCGTGAACCTGACGAAGCTCGAATCGCGGCCGATTCCCGGCATGGATTTCGAGTTCCGTTTCACGCTCGACCTCGAAGCCTCGCCGTCGGATCCGCACGTGATCCGTCTGCTGGCCGAACTGGCGAGCGACCCGGATATCGAACAGTTCGAGTTCCTGGGGGCGTTCTCCGAGTGCTGACCCGTTTTTGTCCGTCGTGCGCGGCGCCGTGCACGGCGGATTTTCCGCTTGCGTACGTTCTGTAAAAATGCGAGAATGTCCACCAACATGAAAAAGACCTTATTGTGGATTTTCGCGTTCATGCTGGGCTGGGCGTCCGTGCTGGCCGCGCCCCCGCCCGTTGTGCGCGGGAAGTTGATTTCGGGGAAGGGAAAAACGTCCGCATCCGCCAAACCCGTACGCAAGGCGGCGCCGGCGAAAACCGCCCGGCCCGCCGCGCGGAAGAAAACCGCTGCGCCCGCCGTGCCGGTCACGCCCGGCAAGGGACCGCTGGCGCCCTATCGCGGGGCGATCGCCCTGGACGCGGATTCGGGCCGCGTCCTCTTCACCGACCATGCGGATCGGACGGGCTATCCGGCGTCCTTGACGAAGATGATGACGTTCTTCCTTGTCCTTGAGGATCTGGCGGCGGGGCGTTACACGGTGGCAGACCGGGCCGTGGCGAGCGCCTACGCGGCCAGCATGGAGCCGAGCAAAGTCGACATCAAGCCGGGGCAGTCGATGACGATCGAAGACTTGCTCTATTCGCTTATGATCAAGAGTGCGAACGACGCGGCCGTCGTGCTGGCCGAGCACGCGGCCTATCGGCGGAGTGGCATCCACAAGCCGCAAGCCGACGTGCCGAGTGCCGATCTCGTGGCCGCGTTCGTGGCGCGGATGAACCGCCGCGCACAGGAACTCGGCATGGCCTCCACGCGCTACGTCTCGCCGAACGGCTTGCCGCCGCCGGCGGGATCGAAGCGCGGGTTCGACGTATCCACGGCGGCGGATCTCGCGCGTCTGGCGCGGAAACTCGTTGTGACGCCCCAGGCGTTGAAATACACGGCACCGGCGTCTCGTACGGTCACGGACGGGAAGGGCGAGAAGCTTTCATTCGGAAATCACAATTACTTCGTACCGGGCAATGTCGACCCGAAGCGGTTCTGTGCGCCCGTACCTGGATGCGATGGGCTGAAAACGGGCTACACGGAGGCGTCGGGGAGTTCCATTGCACTGACGGCAAAGCGAAACGGCCGCCGCGTGGTCGTGGTGGTGTTGGGCAGTGCGGGGCGCTGGGAGCGCGAAGCGGCGGCCGGGCGGTTGCTGCGTGACGCGCTGGGCGCCGTGTCCGTTTGGTGACGCGCGGCAAAAACAGGACGATTTGTTATGGCAAAGAAATTCATCGTCGCCTGCGGGGGCACTGGCGGGCATGCGTTTCCGGGGTTGGCCGTGGCGCAGGAACTGCGTACGCGCGGACATGACGTGGTTGTCTGGAACGCGGGGCGTTCCATCGAGGGCGCGGTCATGAAAGCGTGGGACGGCGCCGTGTTTACGACGCGCGCGCGTCCGCTTCATCCGAAATACCTGTTCGCCAACGTGTTCGCGTGGTTGCGTTGCCGTCGGGAAATGAAGCGTTTTGCGCCGGACGCCCTGTTGGCCATGGGATCCTATGCGAGTTTGCCGCCCGTGATCGCGGCCTCCGGACGCGGCGTGCCCGTCGTCCTGCACGAGGCGAACACGATCCCCGGCCGTGCCGTCGATTTCCTGTCGCGTTTCGCGCGGACCGTGGCGATCACGTTTCCCGAAACGGCGGACTGCCTCAAGGGGCGGACGGTCAAATTGACGGGGCTGCCTGTCCGGCGGGAAGTCGTGGGACAGACGCGATTCGAGGACGTGCCCACCGATGCGTTCTGTCTGTTCGTGACGGGTGGTAGCCAAGGAGCTCACCGTGTCAATGAACTGGCGTCGGCGGCGATGGCGCTCGTCCAGACCGAACTCGCCCGACGCAAGACGGGGCGGAAGCTGTTTGTGATCCACCAGACGGGCGCGGCGGACTGCGAGATGGTGGCGAAACGGTATGCGGACGCGGGCATCCCCTGCCGCGTCCAGGCGTTTGAGCAGGAAATGGGCCGCGCGTTCGCCACGGCCGATCTCGTGGTGGCGCGGGCCGGCGCGTCGACGTGTTTTGAGCTGGCACTCGTGGGGCGGCCGGCGTTTTTCATCCCGTTGCCGACGGCGCTGCGCGACCACCAGCACTTCAACGCGCTCTCGTTCGTCAAGGCGGGCGCGGCGGACGAGGGGGTTCAGGACGCGCTCACGCCACGCGCGTTGGCGAACTATGTTTTGCACAAGATCGACCATCCTGACGAACTGGCGCGGAAAGCCCGTGCCATGAAAAAACTGGCCACGCCGGACGCCGCCGCGCGTGTGGCCGATCTGCTGGAGGAGGCCGTCCGATGACCGTCGCCGTCGGCCTGAGCGGAGGCGTCGATTCGAGCGTGGCGGCCTTGTTGCTGAAGGAGGCCGGATACGACGTCATTGGCGTGACGATGAAACTCTGGCGGCCGGGCATCTACAAGGGCGGCGACCGCGACGCCTGTTTCGGTTCGCACGAGGACGAGGACATCGCCCGCGCGACGGAATTGGCGAAGAAAATTGGCATCGACTATCGCGTCTACGACTGCTTCGACGCCTACAACCGCGACGTGATCGCCTATTTCCGCGACACGTATCTGGCGGGACGGACGCCGAACCCCTGCGTTCGTTGCAACGCCCTGCTGAAGTTCGGACTGTTGCCCAAACTGGCGGCGGAGGCCGGTTGCGTGTTCGACAAGTTCGCCACGGGCCACTACGCGCGTGTGGTGCAGACGGCTGCGGGGCGCTGGGCGGTTGCGCGGGCGGCGGATGCGGCGAAGGATCAGAGCTACTTTCTTTACCGTCTTTCGCAGGAACAACTCGCCCGGCAGCTCTTTCCGCTCGGCGAACGGACGAAAAGCGACGTTCGCGAAATCGCGCGGCGGTACGGTCTGGACGCGGCGGACAAGCCGGACAGCCAGGACTTCTATTCGGGCGATCCGAACGAACTGATCGGCGAACCGGATCGGCCGGGCGACATCGTGGATTTGGCGGGGCGCAAACTCGGCCGGCACACGGGCTTCTGGCACTACACGATCGGCCAGCGCAAGGGGTTGGGCATCGGCGGCGCGGGTGAACCGTACTATGTCGTGGAGGTCAACGCCTGTCGCAATCAGGTGATTGTGGGACGCGCGGACGACGTGGTGAAGACGGCTCTCACGGTGGCGGACATGAACTGGATGGCCTGTGCGCCGACGGACGCGGCGATTCCCTGCCGTGTGAAGGTGCGGAGCGCGGCGCGGTTGCATCCCGCCGTGTTGCAAGGCGGTCGCTGTACGTTTCCCGACGGCATTTCTGGCATCGCGCCCGGCCAAAGCGCCGTTTTCTACGGCGCGGATTCGGATGAAATCCTCTGCGGCGGCGTCATTCAGTAGACTTTCTTTTTGACGGGGACGGATTAAAAGTAAGGACGCGGACATGACAGAAAGAATCTTTCGTTCAATCATGGCGGTGGCGGGCAGTGTGCTGCTCGTCAGTTTGGTTGTCGTCATGGGCTACTTGTACGCCTACTTCGGCGGTGTGCAGGAAAGACAGCTGCGAGCGGAACTGGAATTGGCCGCGCGGGGCGTCGAACTTTCTGGACGCGCATATTTGGACGCACTGGGCGCGGGCGGCAACCGTCTGACGTGGATTGCGGCCGATGGCGCTGTCCGTTACGATGCGCGGGCCGACGAGCACGGTATGGAGAACCATGCCCAGCGCGAGGAAGTCCAGGCGGCGTTTCGTGACGGCGAAGGGCGGAGCAGTCGCTATTCTCGGACGTTGATGGAGAAGACGCGCTACTGCGCCCGGCGCTTGTCCGATGGATCCGTCCTGCGCATTTCCGTCAGCCATGCAACGATGGGACGGCTCTTCTTCGGCATGTTGCAGACCCTGTGCGTGATTGGATTCGCGACGTTGATTCTGGCGTTTTGCCTCGCCTGGCGTCTGTCACGCCGGTTTGCATCTTGCGCCGTCGTGGATTCGACGGATCAGAACGAACAGGCGAGTTCGAATCCGCAGACGTTGGTGTCGCACCAGGACGACGAGGACGAATCTTCCTTGTCGTGCTGAATCAAGTAGTAGAGGTTGCAAGAAACGTTCGCGCACGACGGAATCGGTTTGAAGGTCAGGCCGATGGCGGTACGGGTGCGGTCGAAGATATCTGAATCGTCGGCTTTCGGTTCGTCCGACAGGAAGATTTCTTCGGACAGGTAGGGCGAGATCTTGAAGTCCGTGATGCTCCACGAGGTTCGCAACCGCAGACGTTCGCGGTAGCGCATGTGCACTTGGGCGTGGTGCTTGTCGCGTAGCTCGAAGCGTGACCGGAAGTCGAATTTGAGCGTCAGAAATTCGGGGGCGTAGAAGTTGAAATCCGTCGTCTGCCGCTGCTCCGTGCGGAAGTGGCGTTCGTCCGGTTTTCGTTCCCGGACGATACGGTGACCGATGGCCGCTTTGAAGTACGGACAGAACGAGTAGCCGACGAGCATGAGCGTCTCCTCGTCGACCATCCGGTCACGGTCGAATTTCAGTTCCTGCTCGACGGACAGGTAGCAGCCGTTCGCGAAGGGTTCGTGTTCGCCGGAGAATTTAAGCCACGCCTGGTTCTCGTGCGCCACCGCCCGCCAACTTGGGGCGAGGGCGCACACGGTTGCGAGGAGCAGTGCGACGATTGTGTGCGCGCCCTGCGGAACTGTCCGAAATCTGTTTGTCATGGCCGCCCATTATAGCAGAACGCGGTGAACGATTGCAGCCATGGTCGCATTACGTTTGGAGGATACAAATTTCCATCCTCCTGTGCAAATGGCGCGGCGGGGCGTTCAAAATATGATAAAATGGACGCCCTATTCTTATGAGAATTTTTTTGATAGCCATTCTTGCCGCCTGTTGGGGCGTTGGACGTGCCGAACCGCCGGACGTGGCGGCGGCCGAGCCGTCGTCGTCAACGAACGTTGCCGAGGCGGCTGAAACGACCGCGCCGGGAGATCGGGCGGGATTTGCGCGTTACCAGTCGATTGTCGACCGGATGCCGTTTGGACGCGAGCCGGAGGGTTTCGATCCCGAGGCGCCGCCGGGCACGGTTCCGGCCGGCGCGGGTCGGGGCGGTGACGCGGGTGGCGTGATGGACGAACAGGCGCGTTCGGCGGAGGAACAGAAGCTCTTGGCTTCCGTGCGCGTGTCCGCCATCAACGTGACGCCATCGGGCAAGGTGGCCGTCGGGTTCACGGATTCGTCGGTTCAGCCGGCGGTGAATTACTACTTGAAAGTCGGCGAATCGCGGGATGGTTGGCTTGTGAAACGTGCGGACGCGGCGGGCGACGCGTTGAAGGCCACGTTGGAGAAGGACGGCATTGAGGTCGAGTTGGCGTTGGGCCAGGGATCGTCCGACGGGAACGACAAGAAGAAGGGGTTGGGCGGACGGCGGCTGCCGGGCGCGGCGGCGAACGCGCCGGCGCGGCGCGTGCTCGGTGCGGCGGCCCATCGGCCGGCCACGCTGGAAGCGCCACCGCCGGGCAGTGCGATGGCGCGGTTGAAAGCGCGTCGCGCGGAACGCGAAACGCAGGAACGCCAGCAGCGGGAGGCGGCTGCGGAAGCTCAGGCGAAGAAGGAGGCCGACGCGGCGGCGGAGCGGGCGCGCAAGGAGGCGGAGGCGGCCGCGGCGGCGGAGGAACGCAAGGCGCAGCGCGAGGCGCTGGAGAAGATTCAGGAAGAGTTACGCGCCGCACGTGAGGAACGTGTGCGGCGGGAAAAAGAGGAGGCGGAAGACGCGGCGGCATCGTCCGACGATGCGGCGTCCGAAAGCGAGTGACGCGGAAGGCGTGACGAAGGAGGCGGATCGATGGTCCAGACGACGTTGGAAATGTTTCGTGCGGAATTGCGGGAGACGGGGGCGTATGCGTCGCCGCCGGCGCGGATGGCGGCGCGGCCACGTGCGCCGGGCTGGTTGACGACGCTGGGCTTTTCGTGGACGTTGTTCACGGTCTTCCCCAAGTGCGGCATCTGGGAGGCGTTCGGGCGTCTGACACCGGATGCCTGGGCGCACTTCTGTTTCGAGGCCGTGCAGAAAGCGGAGAAGTACGGAATTTCCTTCACGGCGGACGGTTGGAACAATCGTCGGGACTACGACGGGCCGGTCGTCTTCGTCTCCAACCATATGTCCACGCTCGAAACGATCCTGCTGCCGTTCTGCATTCTGACGTACGGCCCGTTCAACACCGTCGTCAAGGCGTCGCTCGCCCATCTGCCGGGGCTTGCGCGCGCGGCCGTGCACATGGGGTTGGTGCCCGTCACGCGGACGAATCCGCGCGAAGATTTGATGACCGTGCTTCGGGAAGGCCGTGCGCGTATCGGGCGCGGCGAATCCTTTCTCATCTTCGCGCAGGGGACGCGGCAGCCCGTGTTCGCGCGGAAGGGGTGGAGTTCGATCGGCGCGAAACTCGCCGAGAAGGCGGGCGTCCCCGTCATTCCCATCGCCGTCAAAACGGACATCCAGCCGACGCGGCCGGGCGCGAAGGGCTGGCTCAAGGATTTCGGCCACGTGGACACGTCGCGGGACATCCGCGTGTCGTGCGGGCCGGTCCTCACCGGTACGGCACGTGACATGCACCAGGCTTCGTTCGACTGGATCAAGGGCCGGCTCGACGCCTGGGGTCTTCCCACCGAAGGCTGAAAACGCCGTTTTTCCCGCGCGTTCGCGGATCGCAAAATTTAACGAATTTCTCAATTGTTTTTCTCCCCGAAAAACAGTATACTGAGCGGCAATTTTTCACCCTTAAAAGAGAGTAAAAGGAGAAAAAAGAGTATGGCAGTAATGGGTCAAGGGCTCGTGCTGATGATCGCCGGCATGGGTATCGTTTGTGTGTTTTTGGCGGTCTTGATCGTGGTGACGCAGTATGCGTCGGCATTCGTATCGAAGTTTGATTCGATCTTGCCACAGGATGCGCCGAAGAAGGCGCCCCGTCCGGCCGCGGCCGCCGCAGGTGATGCGGACGTCGCGCTTGCAATCGCCGTCGCCATCAAGGGCTGAGGCTTTCCCACTGTCATCAACAATCGCTTTACCAAGAAGGAATCAAAATGTCCAAGAAAACAGTCAAGTACATGCTCACCGCGTTCCGTGACGGCTTCCAGTCCGTCGTCGGCGCCCGCGTCCTCTCCAAGGACTTCCTGCCCTGCGTCGCCGAGTGCTACGACGCCGGCGTCCGGTGGTTCGAAGCGGGCGGCGGCGCGCGCTTCCAGAGCTGCTACTTCTACTGTCAGGAAGATGCGTTCGACGTGATGGACGCCTTCCGCAAGGCGGCGCCGGAAGCCGACCTGCAGACGCTGTCCCGCGGCGTGAACGTCGTCGGCCTGGAGTCCCAGCCGAGCGACATGATCAAGCTCCATGCGCAGATGTTCAAGAAGCACGGCATGAGCTCAATCCGCAACTTCGACGCGCTCAACGACGTTAACAACCTCAAGTGGTCCGGCCAGTGCATCCACGATGCGGGTCTCAAGCACGAAGTCGTTGTCACGATGATGGGTCTGCCGCCCGGCATCGACAACAAGGGCACGCACACGCCGGAGTTCTACCGCGACCGTCTGAAAATGATCATGGACGCGGGTATCCCGTTCGACCGCGTGTGCTTCAAGGACGCCTCCGGCACCTCCACGCCCGCGACCGTCTACAACACGATGAAGCTGGCGCGCAAGCTCCTCGGCGACAAGGTGCACATCCAGTTCCATTCGCACGAGACGGCGGGCAACGGCGTCGCGTGCTACCTCGCGGCCCTCCGGGGCGGTGCGGACGGCCTCGACCTCTCGATGGCCCCGATGAGCGGCGGCACCTGCCAGCCCGACATCATCACGATGTGGCACTGCCTCGACGGCGATCCCGACTTCCAGTTCGACTTCGACATCAACAAGATCAAGAAGGCCGAGGACGGCTTCAAGAACGCGATGAAGAAGTACTTCCTCCCGCCGGAAGCCATGAACGTCAATC
This sequence comes from uncultured Lentisphaeraceae bacterium, assembly GCA_964482645.1. Lineage (GTDB taxonomy): Bacteria > Verrucomicrobiota > Kiritimatiellia > RFP12 > UBA1067 > RUG572. Next base: position 10,500 of record CAYZYQ010000023.1, read on the forward strand.
CGCAGATCGTCTGGAGCCCGATGCCGGGCGGCGCCCTCACGGCGAACACGCAGATGCTGCGCGACAACAACATGATGGACAAGTATGACGACATGATCGCCGAAATGTACGACTGCGTGCGCCTCGGCGGCTTCGGCACGTCCGTCACGCCCGTCTCGCAGTTCTACGCGCAGCAGGCCATCCAGAACGTCATGTTCGGCAAGTTCAAGAAGTTCGCGCCGGGCTACGCCAAGATGGTGTTGGGCTACTTCGGCAAGACGCCCGTTCCGCCGGATCCGGAAATCGTCAAGAAAGCCGCCGAATTCATGGCGTCGAACGAGCTGACGAAGGCCTACTCCACGCCCACGACGAAGACCGTCCTCGAACTGAACGACGCCGATCCGAAGAAGGGTCGCGCCGTCGCCGAAAAGGCGCTCAAGGACGCGGGGCTGCCCATCACGGACGAAAACGTCTTCATCGCGGCTTCCTGCATGGAGAAGGGCATTCTCTTCCTCAAGGATCCGTCCAAGGCCCCGATGGGCTGCCGTTTCGCCGAAGACGCCCCGAAGGCGGGCGGCGCGGCGAACGCGGAGGGCGTGACCGTCACGATCGGCGGCAAGCCCTACGGCGTCAAGATCGTCGGCGACGGCAAGGCCGTCGTCAACGGCAAGGAAGTGTCGTTCACGACCGAAGCCGGCATCAAGGCCGCGCCGGCCGCCGCCGCGGCTCCCGCCGGCGGGCAGGAAGTCAAGGCCCCCGTGCCGGGCACGGTGCTCCGCATCACGGCCAACTCCGGCACGAAGGTCTCCAAGGGCGATGAAATCCTCGTGATGGACGTCATGAAGATGGAAACGCCGGTCACGGCCCCCTGCGATGGCACGGTCACGCTCAGCGTGGCGGCGACGGACAAGGTGGGCACGGGCGACGTGCTGGCGGTCATCGGCTAAGACGGAAGCGTCCAACGCCACGGGACGTTCGTGGGCTGTTTCGCCCCTGAACGTCTCGTGCGTACGGACTTCCAGAAAGGATTTGACGACATGAAAAAGTATCTGATGGCGCTTTTCGCCCTCGCGTGCCTGTTCGGTGCGCAGGCTGCCGCGCCGGCCGCGAACAACAACGACGCGAAGGAAAAAGCCCCCTGGCTCGTCACGCTCGGCAAGGTGAAGAACCTGTCCAGCGACACGGGCATCGCGGGGTTTGCCTCGAAGGGCGCACCCGCCTACATTACGGGCGATTTCGCCGAGGCGGATCGTCCCGCGAAGAAGGCGTTCAGCGCGAACCGCAACGGTTACTACGACAAGGATCTCAAGTGGCACGGTGGCTACTTCGACGATCTGGGTTCGTTCGTCGAGGGGCACGAGGTCAAGACGCTGTTCGGGATGCCCTATGGCGTCGGCCAGCTCATCATGATTCCCGTCTGCCTCATTCTGATGTACCTCGCCATTGTGAAGGGCTTTGAGCCGTTGCTGCTGCTGCCGATCGGTTTCGGCGGTCTGCTGGCCAACTGCCCGCTCTCCGGCATCACGATGCCGGCGATGATGCACGACGGTGTGATTTCGTTCCTGTCGAGCGGTCTGCCCGTGATGTCGGGCGGCGTGGTCGAACCTGGTGGATTCCTCTACTACTTCTTCAAGTTCGGCATTGACACGGGCGTGTTCCCGATCATGATCTTCATGGGCGTGGGCGCGATGACCGACTTCGGCCCGTTGATTGCGAACCCGAAGACGGCCCTCCTCGGCGCGGCCGCGCAGTTCGGCATCTTCTTTGCCCTCTTCGGCTCACTCGGCATTGCGGCGATCAATCCGGACTTCTTCGGTTGCGATCCGCTCAAGGCGGCGTCCTCGATCGGCATCATCGGCGGCGCCGACGGCCCGACGGCCATCTGGCTCACGTCGCGTCTGGCTCCGGACCTGCTCGGCGCCATCGCCGTGGCGGCCTACTCCTACATGGCCCTCGTGCCGATCATCCAGCCGCCGATCATGAAGGCGCTCACGACGAAGAAGGAGCGGCTCATTGAGATGCCGCCGCTGCGCAACGTGACGAAGATCGAGAAGATCTGCTTCCCGCTCACGGTGCTCCTCCTCTGCGCGATTCTGCTGCCGTCCGCCGTGCCGCTGATCGGTGCGCTCATGCTCGGCAACCTCGCGAAGGAAGTCGGTCCGTCGGTGTCGCGCATTGCGGACACGATGTCGAACGCCCTCATCAACATCGTCACGATCATGCTCGGTCTCTCGGTCGGCTCGAAGCTCGCCTGCGAGAAGTTCCTGTCCGGCACGACGCTCGGCATTCTCGCCCTCGGCCTCCTCGCGTTCTGCGTGGGTACGGCGGGTGGTGTGCTGATGGCCAAGTTGATGAACCTCTTCTCGAAGGAGAAGGTCAACCCGTTGATCGGTTCGGCCGGCGTTTCGGCCGTTCCGATGGCGGCTCGCGTGTCGAACAAGGTCTCGCTGGAAGACAATCCGGCGAACTACATCCTCATGCAGGCCATGGGTCCGAACGTGTCGGGCGTGATTGGCTCCGCCGTCGTGGCGGGCGTCCTCTACACCCTCTGCCGCTAGTCGGCTGTCCGTTCAGGACGAACGAAACGGGCGATGCGCATTTGCGCACCGCCCGTTTTGCATTTCAGTTTCGTTGTGCGGAGGAAGAGGAATACGTCTTTAACCCGCGCCTTATCTCCCGTGTCGTTTTGTGGAAGAAATGGCGAAAGAAAAAGTGCATTTTGGACTTGCAAAGGGGGTGAAAAAAAAAATAGAATATAGAGCGTCTCCGAGAAGGTGGACAAATAGGAAATTCAACAGGAGCGAAAAGATGAAAAGACAAAAACAGTCGCGTCGTTGTCATCCAGCGTCACTCGGGGTGGACGTTCGGACGATTGGGTTCATTACGGGCGTGTTGCTGTTCGGCGGGGCGCTTCTCGCCGGAACGGAGGTGCCGCGTGTCGTGGCGCATCGCGGGAACTACCAATACGACGACAACGCGCGGGGCGGTTTCGAGCAGTCGCTCGCCGCCGGCGTGACGGGGTTCGAGACGGACGTGCAGATGACGTCCGACGGCGGCTTCGTCATCATGCACGATGCGACGGTCGCCACGACGACGACGGGCACGGGCAACGTCATCGACCTGACGTTCGCCGCCGTCACGAACCTGACGCTCAAGAAGAGCGAGGAACACGTGCCATCCCTCCAGCAGATCGCCGACCTCTTCAAAGACCGTGACGACGTGTTCGTCGAATTCGAGATGAAGAGTCAGAATTTGTCGGGCGACAGGCTCAACCAGTACGTGGACGGCGTGTACAACATCGTCTCCTCCACGATGCCGGCCGGCACGTACGTCTTCACTTCGTTTGACACTTCTTATCTGCGGGCGATGAAGACGCGCCACACGACTGCGCGGACGGCCTACATTCTCGGCACGGCGTACACGGACGTGTCGGACGCTTCGCGCGCGCCCATTGAGACGGCGGTTGGACTCGGCTGTTCGCAGATTTCCCCGCTCGTCGGTACATGCGCCGAATGGATTGCCGCCGCGAAGAAGGAAGGCCTGAACGTTGCGCTGTGGATGGTCGAGGACATCTCCACGTGGGCGACGTGTCGGACGAAGGGCGCGGACACCGTGACCTCCAATCATCCGCTCGAGCTCTATCCCGCCGCGACGAACTACATGAAGGCGCTGGAAGTCCAGGGCGTCGGCTGGCAGGGGCAGCGGTATTTCACGAACGACATTCCGTGGCGCATCGACTCCGTGCTGGAAGGGCCGGAGGGACTTGGCAAGTGGGGTGAAGGCGAGGTCGTCTATTCCGGCAAAAGCACGTTCACGGGCGACGTCCTGATCATGGGCGGCGTGAACCTGCTGACGACGCCGGACAACGACGTCGTCAACACGCAAGTCGGCGCACTCGGCAATCCTCGCGTCGCGCGCACGGTCGTCGTCTCGAACGCGACGCTTCGCATGGTGGGAAAGAATTCGTTCGGCGGCAGCGGACGTTCCACCACCCCCGTCAAGACCGATCTGAAATTCTACAACTCGACGCTCGACCTCACGACGAATTTCGCGTTCAATGCGGGCAACGTCTATCTCCACGATTCGGTCGTGAAGTTCCACGGCGGCCTCAGCCATTGGGGAAATTACACTACTGCCGTTAGCGGGCCGTGGGAATCGGCTTTTTGGGGTTCGCTCTTCGTGAACAACCTCTACTTCAGCGGCACGAAAGCCGTCACGTTCAAGAACGAGACGACGAATCTCTCGAACGGCGACTACCGCAAGGCGGCCGTCTCCATTGGCAAGTACAACGCAGAAGGAAGGGTGGACTATTCGTATCAAGGTGAAATCCACGTGCCGGACATGACGGGCTCGTCCGCGTCCGACGTGATTTTCCAGGTCCCGCTCATCTGGACGAGCGGTAACAACGGCGTACCGTCCGGCTTCCGCAAGACGGGCGCGGGGACGCTGGAATTCGCGCACGCGGACGACAACAACACCGCGCGCTATTCCTCCTACACGGGCAACGTGGACATCGTCGAGGGAACGTGGAAGGTGTCCGCCAACAACGTGTCGACGAACATGGCGCGTACCAGTCCCTTCGGCGCCGTGTGCTACCCGCACACGTTCACGATCCATCCCGGCGCGACACTCCACGTGGCGGCCAGCGACGTGATGGGGCAGTTCTACGCACAAAGTCTGAACACGCTTCATGTGAAGGGCGGCACGTATCTTCAAAACGGCGGTACGGTGAACGGTCTCTGCAAGACGATTTTCGAGAACGCGACCGTCAACATCGGCGGTCAACCGGGCGTGGACAACGATTACTGGGAAGTCGTTTCGCCCACCGTGACAAACCAGGTTTCCGTCCGATGGCCGAGCGTCGGTTTCAACGGCGGTGTCGCGTTCAAAGGTACGAACGTCTATACGCTATCGAATTGGGATGCAGCCTATTACTTCGGGCGCGAACTGGGACGCGAGCCGACGGATCTCGAACTTGACGACATCTCCGGCGACGATGCGGCGGACTTGACCATCAACGGTCGGCTTGTGGACGCGCCGCCGTGGTACAGCCGCACGTGGGACGCAAAGAATCCGTCCGCACGGCACATCATCACCGGCGTGAACCACGTCGGCCAGCCGCTCAACGTGCGCAAGACGGGCACGGGAACACTGCAGTTGAAGAATGCGGGCAGCGCGTGCACGGGGCGCATTGAAATCGTCGAGGGCGTTCTGAAAGTCGCGGTACGTGGCAACGATGATCGTACAGCCACGCAGTCTGCCCTAGGGGACCTGTCCGATTCCAACCGCGTCGCGCTCGTGCTGAGCGGCGGAACGTTGCACTTGACCGCAAGCGACACGTTCGGTCAGGCGGCTTGTGTGAATGAATCGAGATTCGTCATCTCGAATGGTACGCTCCGCTCGCTTCGGCGCGATGCCAACACGACGGCCGGCTGGGCGAATTCGCTGCCGTATCTCGATCTCTACGACGCAAGTTTCGACTATTGCGGAGGACTTGATTCGGGTAACGCCAATGCGCCCTACGGCACGTTCATCTTTACCCATCGCGTCCGCTGGGACGGAACGCGGCCCTACGACCTCCAGCCGAACGGACGGGCCAACTTCTTCTGCCTTGGACACGAACAGGACGAGTACCAGGTCGTCAACGGCGCGACGACGAATCTCCACGGCAAGGTGGAGTTCTACGTGGCGGACATTACGAAGGACGCGGACGTGGACGTCACGCTCGGCGTGACGCTCAAGACGCAGGCGACGTGGGGCTACGCTCGCAAATGGGGCAAGACGGTCTTCAACAACGGCCTTCTCAAGACGGGGCCGGGCACGCTGCGTCTGAACGGAAACGGTCGTGCGGAGGGCTATACGGACAAGTCGTACTACTACACCGAGGCGACGCGTGTGAACGGCGGTACGCTGCTCGTGGAGACGACGGCGTTCAACTCGACGAACGTCTTCGTGCAGTCCGGCGCGTATGTCGGCGGCACGGGTACGGTGAAGCGCGTGACGATCGAGGCGGGCGGCGGCTTCACGGCCGCGCCGGGGCAGACGCGGCCGCTGACGGCCGAGGCGGTCGAAGTGCTGGCGGACGGCGGTGTCGTGCGCCTGGACATCCCCTACGTGGGCGACCTCGCGGAACTCCGGCATCTGCGCGTGCCCGTCGTCTCTGCGGCGGGGCTTGAGAAGGCGACGTGGGCGACGACGATCAACGGCGCCGCCGCGCCGGCGGGCTACACGACAAGCGCCGTCGTTTCGGACGGCGTGGTCTACGGCGTCTATGCCAAGGGCGGCCTGGTCGTCATCATCCGCTGACGTCCTCCTGCCACGCACCGTCGCTGTGCACACGGCTCGCCGTCGACGGTGGATTATGGTATAATCGGCGACATGAGAACAAAAAGCCTTTGGGTTGTCGCCGGTGTACTGGCGGCGTGTGTCTGTGGCGCGGACGTCAAGACGTTCCCGTCGTGCGCGTGGAACACGGTGAAGGTCGACCGGTCGCCGGCGAACCTTTTCGTGCGGGACGCGGCGGGCGCGTCTGTCCTCACGTTCCACACGGAGGGCGGCAATTTTGCCGACAAGGTAGTCGTCTCCGGCGCTGTCGACCGGCTCGTCATCGATGCGCGGGCGGCGTTCAAGGCCGGGATGGCCAAACTTGTCTTCACGTCGCCCGACATCGGCCCCGCGACATATCAGGGGCGCGATTGTGCGCTCGTCTCCGCGTTCGGCGGTGTGCGCGGATCCGACCTGCTCGCCTATTTCGAGGGGCACGGCGCGGAAGGCCACTACTACCGGAGCCGCACGGTTCAGACGAAGGGCCACGTGAAGGACTATCCGTTCGTCGCCGATGTGTGGGATCGTCTGAACAGCCTCCACTTGCGCTGGGATTTGGCGAAAGCGTCCGCGAACGGCCCGGTCGAGTTCTACGGTGCGCGGTACGGGCTTTCGGAGGAACTGCCGGTGTCGTTTACGCGGAAGAACGCGACCAAGCCCGAACTGATTTTCCACGCGCCGTTCGACGGAACGACGGCGGCGGCGCAATCGCGGGGAGGGGCGAAACCCGTCCGCGAGAAGGGCGTCACGTTCGGCGAGGGCAAGCGCGGCCAGGCCGTGCGGCTTACGCGGGACGCGGGGAGTGTGCTGGAGTATCCCGCCACGGACAATCTTGTGCCGGAGCAGGGGACGGTGAGCCTCTGGTTCAAACGCGAATGGCCGGACGACGGGCAGACGGCGACGCGGACGGACATCTGGCGGATGTTGTTCGCGAATCCCGATCCCGTCGGTGCGCGTGTCGGATCGGGGCAACTCATGTTCTGGTGGTGGGGGAAGATGCTTCGCGCCGATCAAAGCGATGACGACGACGATTATGCAATCTGGTCGGGCGCGATGCTGGATGCCGAGTGGAACCATTTGGCGGTGACGTGGGATTCGGACGGCGTACGGATCTTCCTCAACGGTCGTACGGCGCGCAACATGAGCGATGGCGAATCGCCGCTGATCGCGGCGCTGAAACCGCGCGACGCACGGAGTTTTGCCCGGCAGACGTTCAAGACGTTCTTCGTGGGCGGCAAGGGAACAGGCTACCAGTTTGATGGATGGGTCGATGATCTGCGCATCTATTCGGCGCCGTTGACGGCGACGCAGATCCGCGAACTCTACCGTCGGGAAAGCGTGATTGAAATCACGGCGACGGGATGTTATGCCCTGGCGAACACGACGGGCGTTCTGTCCGTTCGCGCCACCAGCCCCGGCGGGTGCGACTTGTCGAATCTGCATTACTGTCTGTGCGACGCCGACGGAAAGGTGGTGTCCACCTACAAGGAAAAGGTTGGCGCGTCGGAGGTGCGTTTGAACGTGAACCTGCCGGCTGGACGCTACGCGCTGCGGGCGACGGACGGAACGTGGTTCTACGGCTCGGTTCCAGTCGTCGTCATGCGTGCGGACAATCCTTACGAGTTGCCGCCCGCCGCCGGTGACCGCCCCGGCCGTCCGCGCCGGATGGAACTCGTCTCCGAACTCAAACCGGGCGACGGGCCGTTGCCGCCCGATCGCTTCCGCGCCGTGGGGCCGACGCGGACGGGTTCGCTTGCCGGGCGATCCTATCTGGAGGCCGGGCGCAAAGCGGGCAACCGTTTCGCGTTGCGGTTCGCGGTCGATACGAACGCACCGCTCTGGTGCTTTGAAATCGACTACCCCGACGATATGAAGCGGACGGCCGATTTCATCGTCCAGCGTTCGGGCGATTCGGGGGGCGACTACACGCTTCAAGTCGGCATCGCCGCCGGCGACGAGTATCCAAACACGGGGCGTGTGCTGACGCACCGGTGTCTCTACTGGGCGAGCGACCCCGACGTCACGCTCGTGGCGATGACGGCGCGGGACGACGCGCCGGCCGCCATTGCGGCCGTTCGCGTCTACCGCGTGACGGACGCCGCGTTGCCTGTGGCGGCCGTGAACGAACCCGTCCCGCCCGAACGGAAACGCCAAATTGGCGATTTCTGGCGCGACCTCTTTGCGGGGAAGCGCACGGATCGTCCCGCGCCCGAACCGGGATGGAACCGGACGGTGGCCCTCTACTTTGAAGATCCCGCCATTGGCTACGATTTCGCCGTGCCGAAGTCGCACGGCTATTCACCCGACGATCTGGAGACGCTGATCGATCGTACGGCCGCGCTGATGAAGTACACGAGCGAAAATCTCTTCGCCTATCCGGGCGCGTGGTATCACGGGCTGATCGGCGATCGCTACAATCCGCGCCACCATGCGCCGGACTTCCTGAGTGCCTGGTACGCGAAGTTCGACGCGGAGGGTCTTTCGCTGATACCGACGGTCAATCCGAACACGATGCCGCTGCCCGACGATCTGTTCATCACGCGGGAGGCGATGGGCGACGGGTCGTTGCACAACACGGTGATCGCCATCCACGACACGGGCAAGCCGAACTGGGGCGGGTGGCACGGTACGCCGCCGAACTTCAACTTCCACCACCCCGCCGTGCGCAAACACATTTCCGGCATCATCGCTACGCTGACGGCGCAGGGTCTGCCTCATCCGTCCTTCAAGGGCGTGTGCATGCACATGACGCGCCACTGTATGCTCTGGTTTGGCGACGAGAAGAGCGGCTACAACGACTACACCGTCCAGGCATTCGCGAAGGCCAGGGGGCTGAAGATTCCCGTGGACAAGAAAGACCCGCTGCGCGGCAAGGCGTACGCCGCGTGGATTCGCGCGAACGCCTGGGAGGACTGGATCCAGTGGCGGTGCGACGTCGTCACGGACTTCTACGTGAAGGAGGCGCGGAAACTCGCGGAGAAACGTCCCGACCTCAAGCTCTGGCTGAACTACCTTGTTCCGGCCAACGTCCGCCATCCCGACTTCATGAAGCCCGATTTCATGGAACAGGCCAACCGCGCGTGTGGGCTTGACCGCGCCCGTCTGACGCGGGAGGCGCCGAACGTCATCCTCTGCCAGACGCTCGTGCCGGCGGATTATCGTTGGCGTTCGCCGGCGGCCTATCCGACACCTGCGGCGTACGACCACCAGCGCGTGGTGGACACGTTGCCGGGATTCTACTCGTTGCTGAAAGGCGCGAACAGCCCATGGGTCCACCAGCACGATCGTTACTGGGAGAGTCCGATCGGGCGGGGCGGCGGCAAGGCGAACGCGCTCACGTGCGACTGGCTGAAAGAATGCGTTTGGCGCGTGTCGACGATCAACCCCGCGGGAGTCCATGCGTTGCGTCACTTCGTGCTGCCCCTGCGCTACGGCGACGTGCTGGGCCTCTCGAAGGGCGGGTTCCTGATTGGTACGTACGGCATGGAAGACCAGCTGGTTCCGTTCTTCCAGGCGTTTCGCGCCTTGCCGGGCGTCGTGTTCGACGACGTGGGTGGGACGGACGTGGTGAAGCTGCGCCAGAAGAAGTGGAACGACCGGAGTTGGTTCTATGTCGTGAACACGGACATGAAGCCTGTGACCGTGACGCTCGACCTGCCCGCCGGCACGGTCGATCTCGTGCGGGGCGAGAAAATGGATGGCGGCCTTTTCGGCGGCGCGTCCTCGGCGACGTTTACGCTCGCCCCGTACCAGATGCGGAGTTTCGCCGCACCCGACGGAAAACCCGTCTTCAAGGGTGCGGTGACCCGCTGAGGTTAGAACCGTATACGGCTCCACGCTCTCGCCTGTTCTCCAAGCAGAACAGGCGCGGCGCGTGAAATCGTGGTATAATGGCGGCATGAAAAAGAAACTACTTGCTGTTGTGGCCGGTGCATGGATGGCGTCGGCCGTGTGTTGTGCCGCCGGGCCGAAGATCATCTTCGACACGGACATGTATACGGACTACGACGACGTGGGCGCGATGGCCGTCCTTCACGCGCTGGCGGACGCCGGCGAGTGCGAGATTCTCGGCACGGTCGTCTGCACGCGGGGCGCTCCGTCCCTCGCCATGGTCGAAGTCATCAACGACTTCTACGGCCGCGCGTCGCTCCCCGTGGGTGCGCCAAAGGGAATCGGCGTCGGATCCCAGTTGGAGCCGAAGGTCGTGGATCA
>CAYZYQ010000023.1:21114-30862 GCA_964482645.1 uncultured Lentisphaeraceae bacterium
GTGCGCCAAAGGGAATCGGCGTCGGATCCCAGTTGGAGCCGAAGGTCGTGGATCAAGCCATCTACAAAATCTATGCGGACTACGCGAAGAGCCATCCTGCCGTGCGGCATCCGTCGAGCGACACGGCGCCGGACGCGAATGAAACCTATCGCCGGATTCTCGCGTCGCAGCCCGACAATTCCGTGACGATTCTCTCCGTCGGCTTTCTCACGAACCTTCGCCGTCTTCTGGAAACGAAGGGCGACGCAATCTCCCCGCTGGACGGCAAGGCGCTTGTCGCGAAGAAGGTCAAGGTCTGGTACGCGATGGCCTGCCGGTACAAGGACGGGTGGGAGTACAATTCCGGCCGCGATGCCGAATCGTCGAAAATCGTCCTGCGCGACTGGCCCACGCCCGTCTACTTCCTCGATTTCAACTACGGCGAAGCGGTTAAGTGTGGCGTCCCCGCGTCGAAGCTGACGGATGCCGTGAATCCCATCCGCGACGTCTTCAAGCGCGCGCTGCCCGTGTACGGCGAGGCCACGCGCGGACATTCGGCGTGGGATCAGGTGACGGTGCTCGCGGCGGTTCGCGGGTTCGACCGCTACTTCGGCACGGAGCGCGGTTGGTTCTCGATCGCGAACGCGAAGGGCAACAACCACTGGGAGGCGGATCCGAACGGCCGGCACTACATGTTGACGGTGAAGACGCCCCAGACCGAAGTCGGACGCATCGTCGACGAGTTGATGGCCCGTCGTCCGGCGGCCGTCAAAAAGTGAGCGGCCGGTCATGAAGACGACGACCCAGGCGATTTTCGACGAACTGTTCACGCGCTACCCGGCGTTGGCGGTTTGCCGTGACGACGTGGGCCGCGCATTTGACGCCTTGCTGTCCGCCTACCGCGCGGGCGGCAAGGTGCTGTGCTGCGGCAACGGCGGCAGTGCGAGCGACTGCGAGCACATCGTGGGCGAACTGCTGAAGAAGTTCAAGAAGTATCGCGTCCTTCCGGCGGACGTGGCGGCCGCGCTGCGGGCCGCCGGGCCGGACGGGGTGCGTCTGGCGGACAAACTGGAGGGCTCGCTCCCCGCGATTTCCCTCGTGTCCCAGACGGGCATCCTCACGGCGTTCGCCAACGACGTCGGCTGGGACGAGGCCTACGCCCAGCAGCTGCTGGGACTTGCGAAACCGGGCGACGTCCTTGTCGCCCTGTCCACGTCCGGCAATTCCACGAACTGCGTGTTGGCCGCCACGCTTGCGCGGGCGCTCGGCGTGAAAACGATCGGCCTCACGGGCGCGAAGGGCGGTCGCTTCAAGGACGTCTGCGACGTGTGCGTGTGCGTCCCGGCGGACGAGACGTTCAAGGTGCAGGAGTTCCACCTGCCCGTCTACCACGCGCTGTGCGCGATGCTCGAAGAGGAACTGTTCTGACGTCGAACCGTTATCTGCTCTGGCTCAACTGGCCCATCGGCGCGTTTCGTCTGAACCTCGAAAGCCGGACGCTCTTCAAGTCGCTTGCGCGGGGCGAGGTCGTGGCGGTTGCGGACGAAGCGTCGTTCCTGCGCGAACTGCCGACGGCCACCCATGCCGTCGTGTGGGAATTCAACAAGGCGTGGTTCGCCCGCGCCCGCCGTCTGCGCGTCCTGGCGACGCCAGGGGCCGGGCGCGAACTGCTGCCGTCCGACGGCGAACTGCCGCCGGGCGTTGTGCGCGTAAACGGCGCGTTCCACGGGCGCATCATCGCGGAGACGGTGATTGCGTTCGTCTTCGCCCATGCGCGTGGCCTCTACACCGCCTACGACTGGCAGCTTGGCGTCGTCTCGCCTCGCTGTCCCGACGCGCTGCGCCCCGCGAATCCGCTTTGGCCGCGCGGCGAACTGTCGCCGTTCTGCACGTGCGTCGCCGGGACGAAGGCCGTCATTCTGGGCTACGGGAAGATCGGCCGCGCGATTGGCGACCGGCTTGCGGCGCTCGGCGTGTCCATCGCCGGCATCGGCCGCGCGAACGTCGGAACGTTGAAAGCCGAACTACGCGACGCGGACTGGCTGATCATGGCGCTGCCGGGCGACACGGGGACGGACAACCTTGTGGACGCCGCCGTGCTGGGCGTGATGAAGCGCACGGCCGTCCTTGTAAACGTCGGGCGCGGCAACGCGGTGGACGAATCCGCGCTTGCGTCCGCCCTGCGGGAGCGGCGGCTTGCCGCCGCGTATCTGGACGTCTACGCGCACGAACCGCTCGATGCGTCCTCGCCGCTGGCGGAGAACCTGCCGGGCCTTGTGCGTTTCCCGCACGCATCCGCGTTTGCGCCGGAATATCTGCCGCTGTTTTTCAGGGAACTTGCCGAAGGAGGCTGGCTGTCATGAATGCCGAATACAACGTTTCGAGCGTGGAGGAGACGTGGGCCGTCGCGCGCGCGTTTGCGGACGAACTCAAGCCGGGCGACGTGGTGTGCCTTGAAGGCGACCTCGGCGCGGGCAAGACGACGTTCACGCAGGGGCTGGCCGCCGCGCTGGGCGCCCGCCGCGCGGTGACGAGTCCGACGTTCTGCCTCGTGGTGGAGCATCCTACGGAGAGGTTTCTGCTCGTCCACATGGATCTCTACCGTCTGCACGACGCGGACGACGTGCTGACGATCGGCTGGGAGGACTATCTGTCGCGCGGGGCGGTGCTGTTCGTCGAGTGGCCCGACCGCGCGGAGGACTTGATTCCGTCCGACGCCTGGCACGTGTCCTTCACGCTGGGCGAGACGGCGGACGCGCGGCGCATCGCGTTCAGTCGCGGCGCGTGAGGACGGCGGGAGGCGGGCGAAGATGAACGTGCTGATTACAGGGGCTTCGAGCGGCATCGGCGCGGCGTTGGCCGAAGAAGGCGCGGCGCACGGCGTCGCGAACCTGTTCATCTGCGGACGCGACGCGGCGCGGCTGGAGGCGGTGGCGGATGCGTGTCGGGCGCGTGGTCTGCGTGTCGTCACGCGCGTGCTGGACGTGGCGGATGCGGACGCCGTGCGCGCGTGGATGGAGGCTTGCGACGCGGACGCGCCGCTTGATGTCGTTTTCTCCAACGCGGGCGTGGGGACGGGGCGCGAAAATGCGGCGAACGTGCGGCGGACGTTCGCGACGAACGTGGACGGGACGCTCAACGTCGTCTTGACGGCGCTCGATTTGTTCAGAGCGCCGCAACCTCGGCGCCGGAAGCAGATTGTCATCACGGCGTCGATCGCCGGCTACGCGCCGCTGGCCACATGTCCGTCGTACGCCGCGACGAAGGCCTGCGTGAAGACGTGGGGGCTGTCGCTTCGCGCCGCGTTGAAGCGCGAGGGCATTCGCGTGAACGTCGTGTGCCCCGGATTCGTCCGGTCGCGGATAACGGACGCGAACACGTGTCCGATGCCGTTCTTCATGGAGGCGGACAAGGCGGCGAAAATCATCTGGCGGCGGGTGATGCGCGACGTCGGGCTGATCGCGTTCCCGTGGCCGATGCGCCTGGCCGTGTGGGGGCTTTCCATCCTGCCGTGGCGCGTGGCGGAATGGGTGGCGGGGCTTCTGCCCGAAAAGAACGCCGAAAACCGGATAACTGGTACGGTCGTTGCGCCGGTTGAAGGACGGGGCTGAACGTGCTTTCGAAACGGACACAGGGCGTCCTCTGTCTCGTCGCGTCGGCGTTCGGTTTTGCGGTGATGGGGATGTGCGTACGGTGGGCGGACGCGCCCGACCTGCAGACGCACCAGCCGCTCTCGCCGTTTCAGAAAAGTTTCTTTCGCAACATCGTGGCCGTGATCGTGGCGTTCGCGCTGCTCTGCCGGCATGGCGGCGTGGCGACGGTTCGGACGATGACGCGCACGGGGTGGGGTGTCCTCCTGTTGCGTTCGGCGGTGGGGACGCTGGGGATTTTCGGCAACTTCTACGCGCTCAGCCGCATTCCGCTTGGCGACGCGATGACGCTCAACAAGCTCTCGCCGTTCTTCACGGTGCTTTTCAGCTGGCTTTTCATCCGCGAGAAGATTTCATTTCGCCAGGCGTTTTGCATCGTTGGCGCGTTCGTCGGCGCGATGTGCGTTGTGAAACCCGGTTTCGCGGGCGCGGCGTCCGTGCCGGCGCTCTGCGGGCTTTTCGGCGGCGTGTGCGCCGGGGCGGCCTACGCCTGTGTGCGCGAACTGGGGTTGTTGAACGTCGATTCGCGGTTCGTCGTCTTTTTCTTTTCGCTCTTCTCCTCGCTCGCCTCCGTGCCGTTTCTCGTGTTCGACTTCCAACCGATGACGTGGGCGCAAGTGGCGATTCTCGTCGGGGCGGGGCTGGGCGCGGCGGCGGGGCAGTTTGGCGTGACGGCGGCGTATCGTCTCGCGCCGCCGCGTGAAATCGCTGTATGGGACTACACGAACATCATCTTTGCCGCGTTGTTCGGCTTTTTCATGTTCGGACAAATTCCCGATGTCCTCAGTTGGGTCGGCTTCGCGCTGATTGTCGCGATGGCGTGTTTCATGCATGGTTCGCGTCCAACGGCGTCGCAGTGACGGTGGCGCGGGACGCGTCGCCCTACCGGAAAGCGGCATGGCTTTCCCTTGTCTGAAACTGCGCCACGAGATATTACAACTTTCCCGCTTTTGAACTTGGCGCGTCCGAGGGGCGGGGATTGTGGTATAATCTTCCCTCGTGGCACAGGAATGGAATATCAAATCGCGGGGGCACGTCTGCTCGGTCTGCCAGAAGCCCTTGATCGACAAATCGCCGGTCGTCTCTGTCCTTAGGGAGACGGCGAATGGCTATGAGCGGATGGACTGCCATCCCGAATGCTGGAAGACGTTTCCGCGCGACTGGGCGCCGTTCAGCGCGTGGGAAGGCGTCTACGCGGCGCCACCGCCGCCTGACGCCAAGAAGGAACCGCTCAAGAAGGAAACGGCTGACGATTTGCTGCGCCGTCTCGTGGCGCTCGAAGATCCGGCGATGAAGAACGTCGTCTACGTGCTGGCCGTGATGCTGGAGCGTTCGAAGATTCTGGTGGAACGCGACGCGCGCGAGCAGGAGGACCAGACGATTCTCCGCGTCTACGAGCATCGCCGTACGGGCGAGAGTTTCATCGTGCTTGACCCGCGTTTGCGGCTTGAAAATCTTGGAGAAGTCCAGCAGCAGGTCGTGGCACTGCTGTCGGGTACGAAAACGCTGGGCGAGGTGTCGGCCGACGAAGCGGCCGCCGCCGACTCTGCGGAGGCATCATCGACGAAACAAGAGGAATCGAAAAAGGAGGAAGTCTGATGGATCGGCGTTCATTTATCAAGTTGGCGACGGCGGCAGCCGTTGCGCCGGGGACGTGTTCGCGTCTCTTCGCCAAGACGGCGGCGGAGTTCGACGAGAATCTGACGGTGTTTTTCTCGGACGTTCACGTCAACGGCGTGGCCGGACGGCCGGAATACCAGTATCCGCTTTTCGCGGCCAAGGTCGCGGAAGTTCTGCGGATGGATCCGTTGCCGCGCCACGTGCTGATTTTCGGCGATCTGGCCTGGATCTTCGGCGAGAAGGCCGACTATGAAAAGTCTCTGCCGCTGATTCGTCAGATGAAGGATGTTGGCATCGACGTGCGGATCACCATGGGCAATCACGACCATCGTCGTCCGTTTTTCGATCTCTATCCCGAACAGGAGAAGGCGACGCCCGTGCCGGGGCGTGTCGTGTCCGTCGTGAATCTCGGAACGGCCGATTTCCTGCTGATTGATTCGCTCGACGAGAATCCGAAGGGTGCCGGGGCGGACAACCCCGTGCCGGGCAAACTGCCCGCCGATGTCCAAGACTGGTTGGCTGCCGAACTGAAGACGCGCACACGTCCGTTCTTCGTGGGGGCGCACCACCCGGTACGTGAACTTTCCGTCGGCGGGAAGTCGTTGCTGTCGTGTCTAGACGCCACGCCCGCCTGCGCGGGCTACATCCACGGACACGACCACCGCTGGGTGCCCTACTGGTACCATCGGAACTACCGCGATCAAAAGATTTTCCGCCACCTTTGTCTGCCCTCGACGGGCCATTGGGGCGACATCGGTTATTGCGTGTTCAAGACGGAGGCAGACCGCGCGGTTGCGACGTTGCGGCAGAACGACTTCTTCTTCCCCGTGCCGTTGCGACCGGGTCAGCCGCGCCCGAAGGTCTGGGACGAGAAGGTCGCCGAACACAAGAACGCCCGCTGCGCGTTCTTGTACGCCTGACGCCAAGACGCATCCCCGCGCACGTGCCGTCTATTTCTCGATGACGACGGCCGTGCCCAACGTACAAAGCTTGTGGAGGCGGACGGCATTCCAGTTCGCCAGACGAAAGCAGCCGTGTGAAGCGGGGCGTCCGATTCTCTCCGGTTCGGGCGTTCCGTGGATGCCGTAGCCGGGAAGGCTGAGGCCGATCCACGCCAGACCGACGGGGTTGTTGGGGCCGGGCTTGAACATCCGCCGCTCGACGCGCCGTCCCTTTGGCGGGTGATCGGGCGTGTAGGTGTAGTCGGGATTCGCGAGGTTCGTCACGACGTGCAGTTCGCCTTCGGGCGGCAGGTTCTTTTTGGACGCTGCGATGGAACAGGGGAAGAGGGCGATGAGTCGTCCACGTTCGTCGAACGCCGTGATTTCAAACCGCGACAGCGAAACGCGCAGGACGCTCGCCGTAGAGTCGGCTTTCCGGCTGCGCGTTCGTTCAGGCGGGAAGAAAGGGATTTTCACCGCCGCGCCGACGGGCGGATTGGGCCATGCGAGCGTCGGGTTGAGTTTCTTCAGCATCGTCTGGGACAGGCGGCCGCGTTCGGCGAACATCTCCTGTAGCGTCTCATACCCCATGCGAGGCAGGGCGGCCTTTCCCTCGGGCGTCTTGGGAATTTTCACGAGCGCGGCGACGTCCTGCGCCGTGACGATCTGCGTCGTGAACAGATTCCGTTCGTTCGGGAAGAACGTTTCCCAGGCCGTCGTTTCAAGGCCGGGCGTGTAGGGCTTCCCGTTGAGCGCACACCACGTGGCGAGCGCGACCTGCGTTTTGCGTCCGTTCACGCCGTCGAGCGTGTTGCATGAAAGCCCGCGCCGGTCAAGGCAGATCTGAAGTGCGAGGATGCGGTTGGCATCCGCCGCCCTTCGAACGGACGCGGCCGGGCGCGGTGCGGCCCCACTTCCCGGCACAAGGCCGAACACGAGCAGGACGCAGACAAACGTCGATTTGCATATGGTTGCTTTCACACCCATACTATAGCACATTCTTGCGTTTTGCTGTTGCACGTGAAAGAATTGCAACAACTTCGCAAGGACTGCAAATCCCTTGAAAGATTTTTGAAAGGATTGCAAGACTTCCGAAAGAACTTTCCGTCGCCTTTATGTCAAACTGTTCCCGTGCCGAGGACAAGGTGTCCGCGGCCTTCAAAACGGAAAGGAACGGTGTACCATGGCGAACATCCTGCTGGCGGAAGACGAGGACAACATTCGCGAGGGCTTGAAGGTGGCGTTGGAACTGGAAGGGCATACCGTCCATGCCGTCGCGAATGGAGTCGATGCGGCGGCGGCCTTTGATCGTGTGCGGCCCGATTTGCTGTTGCTAGATGTGATGATGCCGCGCATGACGGGGTTCGAGGTTTGCGTCCATGTCCGCAACGTGGACGCGGCCGTTCCCATCCTGCTGTTGACGGCCAAGAACGAGGAATCCGACACGGTACTCGGGTTGGGGTTGGGCGCGGATGACTATCTCACGAAGCCCGTACGGATGCAGGAACTCCAGGCGCGGATCGGGGCCGCGTTGCGCCGGGCACGTGTTACGTCACCGACCGTCCGCCCTGTCGCGGAGACGTACGCATTCGGCCGCTGGACGTTCGACGCGGGCAACCACCTGTTGCTGGAAGATGGGACGCGCCGCGTGCCGTTGACGCCGGTGCAGACGAGTTTGATGAAATTGTTCGTGCGGAATCCCGACTGTCTTTTTTCGCGCGAACGCCTGTTTGAAGTGGGATGGGGCGGTTTGCGCGTCGGGTCGTTCCGCCTCGTTGACCAGCAGATTGCCAAACTCCGCCGCAAACTCGGTACGGCGGGGTCGTGCGTGGAAACGGTGTCCGGCTACGGTTACCGATTCCGACAGGCCGTCTGACGCGCCCGCGAGGCGCGTTGGCGGCAAACAAAGAGAGACGAAAGAAAAAGAAAGAGAGGAATGCCATGAACGAAGAAGTCGACAAGACGGCTTGCGGCACACCGCCGCCGTCCCTGCAAACGGAAGGACGTCCGCCGAACCGGATTCGTCCGTCCAACACCTACTACCACGCGAACGGAAAAGGAACGGGAAGCGCGATCAGTTTCGTGCTGCATCCCGCCCACGACAACACGCCGGGCAGCCTGTTCGTCGAATTGGCGCCCCAGAAGTCCATCGGCTCGCGGAACGGTACCCAGGTGTCGTTCCCGACGTTCGACTGGGAGAAACGGATCGTGTTCAAGCTGGACAAGACCGACCTCTCGCAGTTCCTGCAAGTCTTTCGCGGCATCCAGGAGGACATTTCCGATGGCAAGGGGTTGTTCCATCGTTCGCGCAACGCGAACACGATTATTCGCTTCGGGCATCAGATTGAACCGCGTCCGGGCTATATGTTGAACGTGTCGCGCCGGTCGAGCGACGGAACCGATCAGCAGGGCTATTTCTTCTTCACGCCGTCGGAAGCGTTCGAACTCTCCGTGGCGATTGAATCGGCCATGCTGTTCATCGTGTTTGGCGTCCCCGCCGTGATACCACGCACGGTGGGTGCGTCCGCTGTGAGCCGAAGCGCGTAATGTACGATCCGCGCGGCACGGACGGGGTGTATCTGGTTGATTCGGTTTTTGTCCTGACACCGAATCGGCCCGCCCGGCAGTTCGTCCGCGCGGCATCAGGTTCGCCAGGCGTCGAATACCGTCTGTATGGCGTCGACGCACTGGCGGCCACGTGCGATCAACTGCGGTGCGTTACGGAAGTCCAACGTCTTGACCATGCCGACGTCCGGACGCAACAGCACGTCCGGCGGCGCATCCCGCAGCAGATGGCGTGTCATTTCTGCGTTGGTGATGCGGAAGGTGTCGACGAGGATGTCGAAGATGGTCATTTGGTCAAATGGTTTCTGCGCCCGCACATCCAACGGTGGGTTGACGTCCACGGCGATGACTTTGTCGGCGCCCAGCCGGCGGCAGACGGCTACGGGCACGGGCGTGACGAGACTGCCGTCCACGAGGATGCGGCCGTCGCGTTCAACGGGCGGGAAGACACCGGGAATCGAGATGGAGGCGCGAATGGCCGTCTGAAGCGAACCATGGTCGAGGACGACCTCTTCACCTGTTTGCAGGTCGGTGGCGACGGCGGCGAAGGGACAGGCGAGTTCGTCGAACGTCCGGGCGGGAATCAAGTCTGCGAGCAGTTCTTCGATACGTGTGCCTTGGATGACCGCCTTGCGCGTGAGCGGGCGGTCGAGCAGGAGGCGGGACAGTTTTTTCCAGTCGGGTTCGTGGCACCAGGCGAACGCGCGGTCGAGCGAGCCAGATGCGAACACGGCGCCCATGACGGAGCCGATGGACGTCCCCGCTACGCAGTGGATAGGAATGCCCAGTTCGAGCAGACGTTGCGTGATGCCGAGGTGTGCCAGGCCGCGCGCGCCGCCGCCGCCGAAAGCCAGCCCAATGCGTGGGCGTTCGTGAGTTGTGGACATGGGTACTTCTCCTTGGTTCAGCCTATTCTACCAAATTTCCATTCGTTCCTACTGGCGGATTCGGATACATGACACATATAGGCCGTTTTGCCAGGTGCGTGAAATT
>CAYZYQ010000024.1:0-30412 GCA_964482645.1 uncultured Lentisphaeraceae bacterium
GCACGGCGGCCACGCCGCATTTCTGCGTGATGAACGACACGCACGCGCAGTGGGGCGCGTTCGAGCGTGTTGTGCGGAAAGTCAAGGACATCAACCCCGCCGTCCTTCTCTGGAACGGCGACGCCACGAACACGACGCAGGAAAAGGAGACGGCCATTCGCATCTTCCTTGATCCGCCGATTCGCGGCAAGGACTACGGGGCGGACATTCCGACGTGTTTCGTCAGCGGCAACCACGATTTTCGCGGGAGCTGGATTTCCCGGAAGGAGGAGGTCGTGCAGGCTCGCCACCCGGCGGAGCGGACGGGTGCGGAATGGGATCTCAAATGGAACTTCGCCGTCCGTCTGGGCGAACTGGCGTTGATTGGTCTCGACACGGGCGAGGACAAGCCGGATGCCCATCCGAAGTGGTTTGGTCTTGCGAACTTCGAGCCGTACCGCCGGGCGCAGGCGGCGTGGTTGGAGAAAGCGCTCGCGCGGCCGGACATTGCCGCCGCGCCGTTCAAGGTCGTCTTCTGCCACATTCCGCTCTACGCCGCGCCGAACGGGCCGGACTACCCGCACGACGGTGTGAAGATCGATCCGAACGATTTTGCCTACTGGTCGCGGGAATGCCACGACCTCTGGAGTCCGATTCTCGTGCGGCACGGCGTGAAACTCGTCATCGCCGCGCACCAGCACAAGTATCGCTACGATGCGCCCGACGCGACGCGGCCCTGGGCGCAGATCGTCGGGGGCGGGCCGGAGATGCCGGAGAACGATGACGCGCGTTTCCCGACCGTCATCGAAGGACGTGTTGAACGGGGTGAACTGACCGTGACCGTCCACAACATCAAGCGTGGCGTCGTTCAGGCCGTTCATACGTTCAAGAAAGGTTGACCCATCATGCGGACATCCCTGCGTTTTCGTCGCTTGAACGTCATCTGCGTCTGCGCCGTGCTGGCCGCCGTTTTCGGCGGTGCGGGCGCGGCGGTCGATCCGGAGACGGTGTTCACGCATCCGCCTCTTCGTGCGAAGACGGGCGTGTGGTGGCATTGGATGGGGTGCAACGTGACGCGCGAGGGAATTGTCCGCGATCTCGACTGGTTCAAGGAGACGGGTATTGGCAGCGCGACGATTTTCGGCATGGCGGACGTTTGTACGCCGTGGGCGACGCCGATCGCCAATAGCCGGACGGCGGGGTTGGTGGCGTTTACGCCCGCCTGGTGGGCGCTTGTGCGTTTCGCCTGCGAGGAGGCCGAAAAGCGCGGCCTCGAACTCGGCCTCCACAACTGCCCCGGCTACACGTCGACGGGCGGGCCGTGGATTCCGCCGCATTTCGCCATGCGCGAACTCGTCTTCAACGTGACGAACGCCGAGGCGCAGATTTCGTTGGCTGCGCACGCGGATTTTCCCGTCTACGACGAGGCCAAAGGCGCGTTTGGCAAGCCGGACATTCCTGCGCGGCGGACGGATCTGCAGGAAATCGCCACGGTCGGCGGCGTCCGCGTTCAGCACATTCCCATGGGTTCGTTCGTCCAGCCTGCGCAGGGAGCGGCGTTCGGCCTTGAGTGCGACAAGATGAACCCCGACGCGGTGGCGTTCCATCTGGATCACGTGATCGGCGACCTTAAACGCTACGTCGGCGACCAGATCGGCCGCGGCCTCCGTTTCATCCTGCTCGACAGCTACGAGGCGGGCCGTCCCACGTGGACGCCGCGTCTGCGCGAGGAGTTCCAGGCGCGGCGCGGGTACGATCCGTTGCCGTATCTGCCCGTGCTGGGCGGGTTCAAGGTTGCGGATGCGGCGACGGAGCAGACGTTCAAGGCCGACTACGAACGCACGATCAAGGACCTCTATCGCGACGTTCTTTTCAAGACGATGCGGGCAAAACTGAACGCCATTGGACTTGAATTCGCCTGCGAACCTTACTGGGGTCCGTTCGATTCGCGCGAATGCGCGGCGTACGTGGATCGTCTGATGACGGAGTTCTGGTATTCCCCGAAACGCGACGGCCGTCTGCCCGGTTCGCTCGGCTGGAATCGCTGGATCGGGCCGGATGGCCGGCGGCACAACATCGTCGAAGCGGAGGCGTTCACGGGACAACCGGACGTTTGCCAGTGGACGGAGACGCCCGCGTTGCTCAAAGTCTGCGGCGATCGGCAGTTCGCGCGCGGCGTCAATCGCTTCACGCTCCACACGACGCCCCTGCAACCGTGGGAGGACGCCGTGCAGCCGGGCATGACGATGGGACGCTGGGGTGTACATTTTGGACGTACACAGACGTGGGCGAAATCCGGAAAAGGGTGGTTCGCCTATTTGAACCGCTGCCAGGCGCTCCTCCAGTGGGGCGAGCCAACGGATGCCGTGCGCCTCGCGGGCCACAACATTCAGCCGGCGGGAACGCCCGTTTCGTCTTTGGCACGATGCGCGGACGGCCTGTACGTGTTCTTTCTCGTCAACCACGCCGGCCATCCCGCCACACTGGAGGCGGAACTGCCAGCGGGCGTGACAAACGCGCCGGAGTGGTTCGACCCTGTGACGGGACGCATCACGCCACTCGTGTCGGTGCGCGGCCGCGTTCCGCTCGCGTTGCCGTCCGGCGGCAGCGGATTTCTCGTCCTGCGCCGTCCCGCCACTTCGTGTGCGCCGACGCCGTTGAGCGCCTACGTCCAGCGCGGCGCGGCCGCCTGTCCAAACGTGCAGAACCTGTCCGCCGCCTGGACGGTTGCGTTCCCCGCGCAGGGGACGAACGCGGCGCAGACCGTCGAAATGGGGACATTGACGGACTGGACGCGCCTGTCGCGTGCGTCCCTCCGTTATTTCAGTGGTACGGCGACGTATCGGACGGCGTTTGACGCGGCGGCGGGGGCGAGCGTGGCCGCTTCTCCGCGCATCTTGTCGCTGGGCGACTGTCAAGGGCAGATTGCCCGCGTCATGCTCAACGGGCGTGACCTGGGAACGGCGTGGTGCGAACCGTACGAGGTCGTCGTGCCCAATGGGGTGTTGAAGTCCGTCGGGAACGAACTGGAGATCGAATTCACGAACGTCTGGGCGAATCGGTTGATTGGCGACGAGCAGGAACCGCCCGACTGCGCGTTCACGCCGGCGCCGTATCCCGGCGGACAGTATTTGAAAAGTTTTCCGGCGTGGTTTGTCGAACGGACGCCGCGTCCGTCGCCGGGGCGTGTCTGTTTCACGACGTGGAACTACTTTACGAAAGATTCGCCGCTCGTTCCCTCCGGCCTCCTCGGCCCTGTCGTCCTTCGTTGGTAGGCGCACGGCGTTTTTGCCCCGATGCGTACAATCTGCTATACTGGGCGGTAGTCATTCAACCTCTATCCAGCAAAGGGCAGATCGTGAGCGCAGAAATCATCGACGGCAAGAAACTGGCGGCGGACACGCGGGCGCAGATTGCGGACGGCGTGGCGGAACTCAAGGCGGCGACGGGCGTGACGCCCGGCTTGGCCGTCATCTTGGTGGGCGACAATCCCGCGTCCGTAAGCTACGTGACGGCGAAGGAAAAGGCCTGTCAGGAGGCGGGCATGTATTCGCGTGAGATCCGTCTGCCGGCGGAGACGTCCGAAGCCGATCTCATCCGCCTCATCGGCGAATTGAACGCGGACGCCGCCATCCACGGCATTCTCGTGCAGTTGCCGCTGCCGAAAGGCATTTCCGAGAAGAAGGTCATCGACGCGATTGCCGCCGAGAAGGACGTGGACGGATTTACGCCCGTCAACGTGGGTAAGATGTTGATCGGCGAAGATTGCTTTCTGCCCTGCACGCCCCATGGCATCATTAAACTCATCCAGGTCACGGGCATGGATTTGCGTGGGCGTCATGCCGTCGTGATTGGCCGTTCCAACATTGTCGGCAAGCCCGTGGCCGTGCTCTTGTCGCGCAAGGACATCAACGCGACGGTGACGCTCTGCCACACGGGGACGCGGGATTTGGCGGCGTTCACGAAGACGGCCGATGTGGTCGTCGTGGCCGCCGGACGGCCCAACACGTTGACGGGCGACATGCTCAAGCCGGGCGCGGTGGTCGTGGACGTGGGCGTGAACCGTGTGCCGGATGCCACGCGGCCGAAGGGCTACCGTTTGTGCGGTGACGCGGATTTCGACTCTTGCGCCGCCGTTGCGTCGGCCATCACGCCCGTGCCGGGCGGCGTGGGCCCGATGACGATCACGATGCTGCTCTGGAACACGCTGGAAGCCGCGAAACGCGCGGCGGCGCGGCGTGATTGAGCGCCTCTTTTGTTGTCCTCCAATATCTAAACCAGTTATCCTTGAAAAGGAGTTTTCAATGAAGAATATGATTGAGTCGAGTCCCTGGGGCGTGTTCGAAGGTGAAGAAGTCCGCCTGTGGCGTCTTGTGAACGCGAATGGCCTTGAACTTGATTTTACGAACTGGGGCGGACGTCTCGTGAAGGCGCTTGTGCCGAACCGCTGGGGCAAGCTGGAGAACGTTACGCTCGGTTGGCCGACGCTGGACGACTACGTGGCCGAACACGGCGGCACCTACTACGGGGCGCTCGTGGGCCGCTACGGCAACCGGATTGGCGCGGGGCGTTTCGAGTTGGATGGTCAGACCTACACGCTGGAACTCAACAACGAACCCGGCGGCATTCCGTGCGCGTTGCACGGCGGGTTGCGCGGCTTCTCCCTCCGCACGTGGACGCTTGTGCGCGAAATCCACGATGACGACAAGGTGGGGCTCGTGTTGTCGATCACGTCGCCCGACGGCGAGGGCGGCTATCCCGGCAACGTGGAGGTACAGGCGACGATTACGCTCGACAACAACAACATCTGGCGTCTGGCGTGGCGCGCGACGACGGATAAGGCGACGCCGCTCGCGTTCACCGAACACGCCTACTGGAATCTCGACGGCGTGGACGCCGGTACGACGATCATGGATCACAAGCTCTACATCGCGGCGGATGCCTACACGCCCTACGGGCCGGCCATGATCCCGACGGGCGAACTGCGCAGTGTCGAGGGAACGCCGTTCGATTTCCGCACGGCTCACCGTATCGGCGACCAGCACGACGCCGACTTCCCGGAAATCAAGTACGGTGCGGGCTACGACATCAACTGGGCGTTGCGCAAGACGGGCGGCGACGCGCTGCAGCTGGCGGGCGTGTTGACGTCTGAGGCCGCCGGCCGCCAACTTGAAGTCTGGACGACCGAGCCGGGGCTGCAGGTCTACGACGGCTACTATCTGCCGCGTCGCAACGCAGGCGTGGCGTTGGAAACGCAGCACTTTCCCGATTCGCCCAACAAGCCCCAGTTCCCGACGACGATCGTCCGGCCGGGGCAGGTTCTCCATTCCATCACGGAATTTCGCTTCAAGACGATCTGACGAAGCTGAGGCCTGTCGCAGGAACGCCTTGTGGAACGGGGCATGGTATGGTATAATGCGCATATTCTTCGCCGGCATAGCGTAGTGGTAGCGCAGCGGTTTTGTAAACCGCTGGTCGGGGGTTCGAATCCCTCTGCCGGCTCCAGTTTGCACACGAGTTTATTTCCCCATGACACCGACAATCGAACGCTATGGCAGTGGGCACATCAACGAGACGTATCTCATGACGTGTCCGGACGGGCCGAAATACATCTTCCAGAAAATCAACACCGCCATCTTCCCGGATCCCGACAAGTTGATGGAGAACATCGTCCGCGTGACGGAACACATCCGCGCCCGGCATCCAAACGATCCGCGGTGTACGCTCACGGTACTCGATTATTCGTCGCCGTGGCGGCAGTATGCGTTCATCGACCATGCGCGGACGTACGACCTGATTGAGCGGCCCGACCAGGCGTTCAAAGTGGCGCAGGCGTTTGCGAAATTCCAGAACGACCTTGCCGACCTGCCTGGTCCGCGTCTCCATGACATCATCCCGCATTTCCATGACACCCGTGCGCGTCTGGCGCAGCTCGACGCGGCCGTCGCGGCCGACGTGAAGGGACGACGGAAGGACGTGTCCGCCGAACTCGTGTTCGTTGACGCGCATCGTGCCGAGGCGGGGCGGATTCTTGATTTGATGGCGTCCGGCGCGATTCCCGAACGTATCACGCATAACGACACGAAGATCAACAACGTGATGTTGGACGACGCGACGGGCGAGGGCGTGGCGGTCATCGATCTCGATACGGTCATGCCCGGTTGTGCGCTCTACGATTTTGGCGACATGGTGCGCACGTCAACGGCCGCCGCCGCCGAGGACGCGCGGGATCTCGCGACGGTCTACTCCCGCAAGGACTATTTCGAGCAACTCGTGCGCGGCTATCTCTCCGAAGCGAAGTTCCTCAACGCGGCCGAGCGCGACAACCTCGCGTTTTCCGGGCGACTGATCACGTTCACGATCGGCGTCCGTTTCTTGACCGACTACCTCGCGGGCGACGTCTATTTCCACACGTCCTGTCCCGACCACAATCTCGTCCGTTGCCGGACGCAGTTCAAAATGGTTCAGTCGATGGAGGAACAGGCCGCCGACTACGAGGCGATCGTGCGCCAGGTGGCGGCGGAAAACGCCTGCGGGTGCTGAAAGGAGCCCACGATGGAAGGAAAAGATTCCCGAAAGGAGTTGTACGGCGCACGGGCCTGCCGGACGCTGGGGCGCAACGTGGGCGCGGTGGCGGAGATGGCCGTGCGTGGTATCATCACGCCCGAAGAATCGCGTGATCTCTGTGCGCGTCTGCGCAACGAGCTTGAACGGCTGCAACGGCAGGGCAAGATGACGCCTCATCAAGTGGCGAAGGTCGAGGCCGATTTGACGGATGCGGCCGCCGCCGTGGCAGATCGCTAGGCGAAAGGTGCGGCGGCTATGGCCTTGAAAACGATACAGACGGTGGGGGATGTTCTGCCGAAACAGGACGCACAAGGACGTCCCGTGCTGGGAGTGCTTGCGAACAACATGGTCGTGCCCCTTGCCCTGCCGTGTGTGGACGGACTGGATCTCGTGCCGTTGACCCGTGCAGACCCGTTCGGGTTCGACATCCACCGTGCCTCGCTCGTGTTTCTGCTGGCCAAGTGCGCCGCCGAACGCTATCCCGGCGCGACGTTCCGCGTCCGCCATTCCATCGGTCCCGCCCTTTGGTGTACGTTGACGGGGGCTGACGTGCCGTCGCCTGACGTTTGCGTCGTGCAGTTGAAAGCGGATTTACAGGCGCTGATCGCGGCCGACGAGCCGATTGACGTCGAACCCGTTCCGTACAAGGACGCCGTTGACTTTTTCAGCCAGGCGGAACGTTTCGACGAACTGCACCTCCTCAAACACCGCAATCCACCCATGGTCGTCCTGTCGCGCTGTGGCGCGTTCCGAGCGCTCAATCAGGTCACGCTTGCGCCACGATCGGGCCTGCTTGCGGCGCTTTGGGATCTCGTGGCGGTGGATGACGGATTAGTCTTGAACGTACCATCGCTCGACAATCCGGATGTCGTCGCGCCGCTACCCTACACAGAACCCTACTTCCGCGTATTCCGCCGACAGACCGAGCGGACGCGCATCACGGGTGTCGAGACGATGGGCGACTTGAACCAGACGATTCTGGAAAACCGGTTCGACGACCTCGTGCGCACGGTCGAGGCGTTGCAAGACAAGGAGTTGTCGCGTATTGCGGACGACATCGCCATCCGCAAACCGTCCGTCCGCCTCGTCCTCATCGCCGGCCCTTCTTCCGCCGGCAAGACGACGACGGCGCGGCGTCTTGCGACCCACCTGCGCGTGAACGGGCTGAAGCCGCGCCTTCTCTCGACGGATGACTATTTCGTGGGCGACGCGCGTAATCCGCGTGATGCGAACGGCCAGCTCGACTACGAGACCGTGGAAGCCGTCGACGCGGAACGCCTCGCAGCCGATCTGAACGCGCTCTTCGCCGGACGTCCTGTCCATTTACGCGCATTCGATTTCATCAAGCACGATGGATTCGACCGGGCGGCGGAGACGACCCTGCCGCCGAACGGCGTCATCATCTTGGAGGGCATTCACGCGCTCAATCCCGTGCTCACGCGCGGCATTGCGGATGACGTGAAGTTCCGCATCTACCTAAACGCGCTGACGCAACTCGTCGTGGACAGCTGCAACCGTTTGTCCGCGACGGACACACGGCTGTTGCGGCGGCTCGTGCGCGATTTCAATTTTCGTGGGCGTTCGCCGATTGAGACGTTCAAGCTCTGGGACCGCGTCGTGGTCGGTGAACGGAAATGGATCTACCCCTATCAGGGCAAGGCGGACGCGGTGTTCAACTCCGCGCTCGACTACGAACTCGCCGTCCTCAAGCCATATGCGTCGCGTCTCCTCAACCAGGTGAAGCCGTGGCACAAGGAGTTCGCGGAGGCGCGACGGTTGTCGGGCATCCTGCACAACGTGTCCATCGCATCCGATCACGCCGTTCCCGGCAATTCGATTCTGCGTGAGACGATCGGCGGCAGCCAGCTCGACTATTGAGCGTCCGGCGCAGTGGCGAACAGACGATGACCGATGCGCTTCAGACGATTCCGGACGACGATGCATTCACATTGGCGATTCTCGCCAACGGTGAACGACCGATTGAAAAGGGCTTGGCGTTATTGATGGCCGTTGACGTGCTCGTGGCGTGTGACGGCGCGTTGCTCGCCGCGCGCGCGTGTGGCCGGGAGCCGGACGTTGTGGTTGGCGACGGGGATTCGCTGTCGGACGACGAGAAGATCCAGTTGGGGCGGCGGTTTGTGCTAGACGCTGAACAGGAGACGAACGATTTTGCAAAGGCCTTCCGGTTTATTCGCCGCCGCTATCCCGACCATCGCCGTGTCGTCGTGTTAGGCGCGGGCGGGGGGCGTGAAGACCACTTGATTGACAACGTGTTTCGTCTGGCCGTCTTCGCCCGTGAACTGCCGGGCATCGCCCTCGTGACGAATCACGGGCGGTTCGATGTCGTACATGGCGTCCGCGCGTTCGACGGCCGCCCGGGCGATTTCGTTTCGGTTTTTGCGCCGACGCGCCCAACCCATGTGACGAGCGAGGGGTTGAAGTGGCCGCTTGCCGGCGTGGATCTGTCGGATCTCTACGCAGGTGTCCACAACCGCACGACGTCCGCCCGTTTCGTGCTTCAGTCCGACCAGCCGCTACTCGTCTACCGTCCGTTTCGCTTTCCGTCTCCTTGACGTTTGCGCATTTTGCCTTTTCGAGTCGTTCTGTTCGTGTGGTTTCGTCACCTTGAACGACACTGGAGGCTCGCACTTTTCATGGACGGTGTAGGGTATCTGTGTTATACTGACGGACGTTAGTTTTCGTATTGGGTTTTGCAAGGAGTCGACATGACGATTGAACAGTTCAAGGCCGTTTGGGCCGCGGCGGCCGAGAAAATCGCCGCCCGTGAAAAAGAGTATTCCGCGCTGGACGCGGCGGCGGGCGGGGATGGCGACCACGGCGAGGCGATCGTGGCGGCCACGAAAGCGTTGGCGGCCGCGCAGGGCGACGATTTCAAGTCGTTGCTGACGGACATGGTGTCCCACCTCGAATCCGACGTGAGCGGGTCGACGAGTTCGCTCTATGGGACGCTGTTCGAGGGTATGGCGGACGCCGTGGACGCGGGCGTGACGACGCTCGATGCGGCGGCCGTGGCGGCGATGTTTGCGGCGGGGCTTGAGGAATTGGGATTCGCCACGAAGGCGAAGGTGGGCGACAAGACGTTTATGGATGCGCTCATCCCTGCCGTCGAGGCGTTGTCCGCCCATGCGGCGGAGGGCGAGACGGCGATGTTCGTGGCAGCGGCCGCCGCCGCGAAGGCTGGCAGTGCGGCGACGGCGCAGATGCAGGCCAAGTATGGCCGCGCGCGGAATCTTGGGGCACGTTCGATCGGCCCGATTGACGCCGGCTCGGCCTCGAATGCCGACATCTGGGCGTGTTTTGCGGACGTGATGGCTTGATTAACAGACAAATCGAATCGAAGGAGAACAACAATGGCGGATATGGACGGTTTCAAGGAAGCGGCGGCGTATGGACTCGATACGCCGCAGAAGAACGAGGCGTTTTTCCTCAAAGGTGCGGAGAACCGTAGCTGGGGCATGAAGAATCGCCTCGCGCGTATCTTCAATCCGAAGACGGGGCGTACGGTGATGCTCGCGTGCGACCACGGTTTCATCATGGGGCCGACGAGCGGTTTGGAGCGCGTCGACCTGACAATCAATCCGTTGATTGAATACGCGGACTGTTTGATGTGTACGCGCGGCGTTCTTCGTGCCGTCATCCCGCCCACGATGAGCAAGCCGGTCTGTCTGCGTGCCGACGGCGGCACGACGATTCTGACGGATCTCAACCTCAACCGCGTCTACGACGCCGAGGACATCGTGCGCGTCAACGCAAGCGCGATGGCCGTGATGGTGGCTTGTGGTGACAAGGCGAGCGAACAGGTCACGACGCACAATCTCGTTCACGCGGTGGACATGGGCGAAAAGCTCGGCATCCCCGTTCTGGGCGTGACGGCCGTGGGCAAGGACATGGCGCGTGATGCGCGTTATTTCCGTCTGGCCACGCGCGTGTGCGCGGAAAACGGCGCGGCGTTCGTGAAGACCTATTACACGGACGAAGGGTTCGAGACGGTGGTTGCGCAGTGTCCGGTGCCGATCGTCATCGCCGGCGGCAAGAAATTGCCGGAAGAGCAGGCGCTGGAACTCGCCTACAAGGCCATCCAGGCTGGCGCGGCGGGTGTCGACATGGGCCGCAACGTGTTCCAGAGCGCGAAGCCGCTCGCGATGATGAAGGCGATTGCCGGCGTCGTCCACCAGAACATGACGGCGAAGGACGCATTTGAACTCTACCAAGATTCGTAATTCGCGTTGGCGCTGACGCTCCAGTTCCTGGGTACGGGTACATCGGTCGGCGTTCCTCAGATCGGCTGCCGCTGTCCCGTCTGTACGTCGTCCGACCCGCGTGATACGCGCCGCCGGTCGGGCGTCTACGTCCGTGCGGGCAAGGTCGCGTTCGTCATCGACACGCCGCCGGAATTCCGGTTGGCGTGTCTGGCGTATCGCGTGGCGCGGGTCGATGCCGTCGTGTTGACCCACGCGCACATGGATCATGTCGCGGGGTTCGACGACGTGCGTCGGTTCAACACGCTCAATGGGCGCACGGTGCTGCCGTGCTATGCGGCGGCCGAGACGATCGAGGCCATGCACCACATCTTCCCGTACATCACGGAGGAGCCGAATCCACGGGGGCTTTATCGTCCGATGATTCATTTCACGGCGGTGGCGCAGCCGTTCGCGATTGGCGACGTAACGTTGACTCCCTTGCCCGTCGTGCATGGGCCGCGTACGAACGGCTATTTGATGGAACGGCAGGGGCGCCGCATGGTCTACATGCCGGATTGTGCCGAGATTCCGCCGCAGACGAAGGCGCTGATGCAAAATCTCGACGTGTTGGTGCTGGACTGTCTGCGCGAACGGGTGCATCCCACGCACATGAATCTGGAACGCGCGTTGGCCGTGGTGGCGGAGCTGGCGCCACGTCGGACGTACTTCACCCATCTGTGCCACGACGTGTCACACGCCGCGCTTCAGAGAAAACTTCCACGAGGAGTCCGCGTGGCGTATGACGGACTCAAAATCAGAATTTGAAACGAATCCGAAACGGGAGAAGCGCGAAATGAAAACCATGTTCGGACTGTTGTTGGGGCTTTTGGGTGCGGGTGTCTGCGTGGCGGCGCCGTTGCCGAGCGAAATCACCGTTCAGTTGAGACTGGATCAGCAGGAGTTCGTGATTGGCGAGCGGACGCGCGCAGTCGTCGACATCGCGAATGCGTCGCCGGACATTATCGACGCGCGTAAGCCGGAATCGCCCGACAAGGTCATTTTGGAACTCTACCGGGCGAACGACCGCCATCAGTACGAGAAGGGGTCGACCAAGCCATTCGTCGCGCCGTTCGCGCTTCTGTCGGGCGAAGGACAGAAGCTCGAAACGTTCCTGTCTGACTATTTCCCACTCAACGAGACGACGCGCTATCTGGCGCGGGCCGTGCTCGTCCATGCGGGAACGCGCTACGAGAGTGCCCTCAAGTCGTTCAAGGTTGTGCCGGGTCTGCGGCTCGGCGGGGCGTTGCAGATGTTCGAGGGGTACGATGGCCTGCGGCGTGAGTTCGAGTTGGCGCACTGGGGGCGTGACCGTGTGGAACATTTGTTCTTGAAAGTGAAGGACACAGGCACGGCGTCGCGTAGCTGGCAGACGACTGATTTGGGATCGTTCCTGCGCATTACGCGGCCGAAGATTTCCGTGATGCCGTCCGGCGAAGTGATCGTTCTTCACCGACTGACGCAGGACGCTTTCGTGCGCACGGTTTTCTGGAGTTTGCCGGGGGCGTTCGAGTTCCATGAAAACGAGAAAATGCACGACCCCGATTCGGCCGGCGCCGCGCGTGTGAAGGAACTCTATCAGGAGGCCGGCGGCGTTGAACCCGTCCGCAAGGCCTGGTGGAAGTTTTGGTAGGTGGGGGATGGAAAGGACGGCGTTTGCATGAACATTCTGGGCATTGAAAGCAGTTGCGACGAAACCGCCTGCGCGATCGTGAAGGACGGCCGCGAGGTTCTGAGCAGCGTGGTCTATACGCAGATTCCCCTGCACCAGCCCTACGGCGGCGTCGTCCCCGAAGTCGCGAGCCGGGCGCACATCGAGAAGATTCACGGTGTGATCGACGCGGCGATGAAAGGTTTTACGGGGACGATTGACGCCGTGGCCGTCACTTATGGGCCGGGTTTGGCGAGTTCTCTGCTCGTGGGGTTGAACGCCGCCAAGGGGCTGGCGATGGGTCTGGGTGTGCCGTTGATTGGCGTCAACCACATCGAGGCGCATTTGCACACGCCGTTCCTCTACGATGCAGGTACGGCGGCGGGGGACTTAGCGCCGGAAGACGCGATGCCCGCGCTGGGGTTGGCCGTCAGCGGCGGCCATACGACGTGGATCGACATGCCGGCGTACGGCGTCTACGAGATTATCGGACAGACCCTTGACGATGCCGCCGGCGAGGCGTTTGACAAGGCCGCGAAATTGCTGGGGCTGGGCTATCCGGGCGGGCCGGTCATCGATCGCTGGGCGAAAGGGTTCTGGAACGGAGCGACGGATTTTTCGGACGCGGCGGCGTTGAAGGTGTTGACGTATCCGGCCGGGATTCGTCTGCGCGACGGGATGCCGAACTTTCCCAAGGGGCATCCCCGTGCGGGCACGGCCGCGCTGGCGGGGTTGGACGCCCGGCTCTGCGTGTCGTTTTCGGGGTTGAAGACGGCGTTGCTCTACCATGTGCGGAAATGTCCGCCGAAGGACGATTTGGAGAAGGCGGCGCTTGTGGCGGCCTATCAGGAGGCGATTGTCGGGACGTTGGCGGATCGGACGCAGACGGCACTGGCGCGGCGGGCCTACAAGGCGCTGATTGTCGGCGGGGGCGTGTCGCTCAACGGTCGTCTGCGCGCGCGTCTGGCCGAAGTCGCGGCGGCGGCGCACGTTCCGCTGCTGTTGGCCGCGCCGAAGAACTGCGGCGACAACGCCGCCATGATCGCGGGGTTGGCCTACTATCGTCGCAACGTGACGGGCGACGCCGCGTTTGCCGTGGACGTCGATCCGACGCTTCAGGCGGGGGCATGAGATTTCTACAAACAAAACGGAAGGAAGGCTACGGTACATGAAGAAGGTTCTGGCAGTTTGTGCGGTCTGCGCGGCGGCGGTGTTTGCGTCGGCGGCGGAGGACGGAAAGCCCGTGGTGGAGGAGGTCGACGACGGCGCGTACTTCCTCGACCCGTATTTCGATTTTCAGACGGAACTCCATTTCTATTCCGCCTACGTGTGGCGCGGGCGCATCATCTGCGACCGTCCCGTGTGGCAGCCCGCGCAGGACATCTACGTCAATCTCGGCGAGGACGCGGCGTACGGCCGCCTCAAAGTCCGCCTCTGGGCCGACTTCTACATCAACGGACATCGCCCGCCGCATCGTTTCGGCGGTATGAGCATCGTTGACGAAACGGTCAGCTACACCAAGACGTTCCTTGAGAACATCGACTTCGAGGTCGGCCACATCGGCTACCAGTACCCGAACCGCCATGCCTCCGGAATGCGCGACACGGACGAGCTTTTCACGGGCGTCCGTTGGCGCAATCCCTACCTCACGCCGAAAGTCTACGTGTGGTGGGACTACGGCTCGAACAGCCACAACGCCGAGAACTGCCTGTTCTTCGATTTCGACTTTTCGCACACGTTCGTTCTGACGAAGGAACTTTCGCTGAACGTCGGTGGCGGATTCGGCGTTGCGAACGGCCCGTACATGGAGAACTACACGGTGGGGCAGATCAACGGCCCTGCGTTCAACTACTTCCACAACGACGTCGCCCTCTACTACCGGTTGACCGACTGGTTGAAGGTGGGCGGCAGCCTGTCGTATTTCTACAACCTCAGCCGTCAGGTGCGGCATAGCAACTACGATTTGAACGATGCCTACAACGCGGGCATTCTGCGCGGCGGTGTGCATTTCGTGGCGAATTTCTAAACACGCAACAAAAAACGATTGGAGACGAGGATGAAGAGAAGAGAGTTCTTGGGCATGGCCGGTGCGTTTGCGGCGGCCGGATGCGTGTCGGCGAAGCCGGCGGAGGCGAAGTGGACGCCGTTTCGCGGCACGAAAAAAGTGCGGGTCGTCCAATGGGGGCTGTGCCACGAACACGCCGATGGTAAATTCGGGTCGCTCAAAAGACTGCCGAACGACTTCGAGCTCGTCGGCGTCGTGGACGACCGCGCCTCGAAGACGGCGCGTGAAGCCCGCAACTACAAGATGTACGACGGCGTACCGCGTCTGACGCCCGAACAGGTGCTTGCGGACAAGTCGATCCAGTGCGTCTTCGTGGAGGTCACGAACGACGACCTCATCCCCGTCGCCCAGGCGTGTGCGGATCGCGGCCTTGCGATGCACCTCGACAAGCCGTGCGGGCAGACCCTCGCGCCGTTCGTCAAGGTCGTCGAGACCTGTCGCCGCCGGGGCATTCCGCTCCAGATCGGCTACATGTTCCGCGTCAACCCGGCGGTGAAGTTCTGCCAGAAGGCCGTGGCCGAGAAGTGGATCGGCGACGTGAATTTCGTCGAGGCGGACATGAACCACAACTACGGCAGCAAGCAGTACGAGCCGTACATCAAGTCCTTCAAGGGCGGCGTCCTCTACAATCTTGGCTGTCACCTCGTGGACTTCATTCTGCCGATGTTCGGCGACGTCGTGCCGTGCCAGGCACACGCCGTGCTGCAGACGTCCGCCGCCAGCACGACGCCTGGCACTCTTTCCAACACGGCCGCGCTCCTCGCCTGGAAACAGGGCATGGCGCTCGTCCGTTCCTGCAGCAAGGCGCCTGGCGGCCAGCGTCGCCTCCGCATCGACGGCACGAAAGGCTGCATCGACCTCTGCCCGATCGAGCGCTTTGACGGCAAGAACCTCACGCTGCGCTTCAGCGTGGAGCAGGACGTGCCGGGCTACAAGAAGGGGACGCACACGGTCGACTTCGGCGTCCAGAAAGACCGCTACGCCGACCAGTTGCACGAACTTGCGCAGATCGTGCGCGGCGACATTCCCAACCCCGACCTCTACGATCACGACATCGCCGTCCACAAGGCGACGCTGATGGCGTGCAACATGCCGTTCTAAGGGAACAGCAACTCGAACGAACTGACGGAAAGGATTTGACAACGATGAAAAAGGCAAAACTTCTTCTTGGATGTGCGCTGGCCGCCGCGTGTACGTGGGCGCAGCCGGCGGCGGACTACGCGACGCGGGACATTTTCACGGACGGTGAATTCTTCGTGGGTTGCAACTACTGGGCGAAGAACGCCGGCATGTACATGTGGAGCCAGTGGCGGCCCGACGTGGTGGAACGCGAACTCGCCGAACTCGCCAAGTACGGGACGCGGGTGTTGCGCGTTTTCCCGCTGTGGCCGGACTTCCAGCCGTTGACGGGCGACTGCCGCGCCGGCGGCAGCTACCGCGCGTTCCTCCAGAACAACAAGCCGCTTCAGAACGCGGCGGGCGTGGACGAGGAGATGCTGCGCCGCTTCCGTTTCTTCTGCGACGTCGCGCAGAAGAACGACATCAAGCTCATTGTCGGCATTGTCACGGGCTGGATGAGCGGCCGCCAGTTCGTCCCCGCCGTCTTCGAGGAGAAGAACGTCCTGTCCGACCCGCTCGCCGTCATGTGGCAGACGCGCTTCGTGCGCTACTTCGTCGAGAAACTCAAAGACCATCCGGCGATCGCCGCCTGGGACTATGGCAATGAATGCAACTGCATGGGCGCGAACGACCAGGCGATGTTCTACAACTGGATGGAGCACATCGGTTCTGCGATTCGTCTGAAAGACCCGACGCGCCCCGTTGTCTCCGGAATGCACGGGCTTTCGACGTGCGAGACGGACAGCACGCCGATTCGTCTGAACGGTGAACTCTCCGACATTCTCTGCACGCATCCCTACGCGCTCTACGTGCCGGGCTGCGGCAAGGAGGCGTTCAACACGATGCGCACGGAACTTCATCCGACGGCTGAATCGCTGCTCTACCGCGACCTCGGCGGCAAGCCCTGCTTCGTCGAGGAAGTCGGCAACCTCGGCACGGAATACGCGAGCGACGCGCGGACGGCCGTCGGAATGCGCGCCACGCTGTTCAGCGCCTGGGCGAACGACCTCAAGGGCTGCCTCTGGTGGTGCAACTCCGATCAGGAAGTCCTCGACTTCCCGCCCTACACGCTCACGGCCTGCGAACGCGAACTCGGTCTTCTGCGTCAGGACTATTCGCCCAAGCCGGTCATGCTGGAGATGAAGAAGTTCCAGGACTTCCGCGCCACGCTACCGTTCAGGAAACTGCCCGTGCGCAAGCCGAACGCCGTCATCGTCGTGCCGGAAAAGGAAGCCGGCTGGCAGAGCGGATTTGGCTGCTACCTCCTTGCCCGCCAGGCCGGCATCGATCCGATGTTCGCCGGTGCGGAGAACCAGGAACTGCCGGAAGCGAATCTCTACATTGTCTCTTCCGTTGGTTCGGACATGGGCTACTCCTATCCCGCGCAGAAGAAGTTCTTCGGCAAGGCGAAGGACGGCGCCACCGTGCTGGTCGTTCTCGGCGGTTCGTCGCGCTTCACGCACTTCCGCGAGCAGACGGGTCTTGAGGTGGACTACGGCGCCCGCGCGGGCATCGACCGCCGCTTCACGTTCGAGGGGTGCGCGATGTCTTGCTACGACAACTTCACGACGAAGCTCGTCGCGCGTACGTGCGACGTTCTCGCGAAGGCGGCGGACGGCGAACCCGTTTTCACGAAGTTCAAGTACGGCAAGGGCGTCGTGATGGTGGTCAACTCGCCGGTCGATGCGGCGGCCATCAACCGCACGGACTGCTTCACGGGCGCGAATCTGACGCCGTTCTACAAGTTCTTCCGCGAAGCCGCGCACGTCGCGGGCGTCAAGACGAAAGTCGAGAAGGGCGACAATCCCTACGTCGCGTTCACGGAACATCCCGCTCCGGACGGATCGACGATTGTCGTGGGCATCAATTTCGAGCCGCGCGCGCAGAAATGCCCCGTCAAGATCAACGGCACGCTGGGCCGCGTCTGGCGCGGCGCCGTGACGGCGGACGCGGTGACGTTGGAGCCGAACGAAGCGGCCGTCTTCGAAGTGAAGTGACACACGGTCGGAAGAAGAACGGAAAATCTGATAAGGACTCATGTAAAACCGAGTAAAGGGGAATCCCATGGACGAACAGATCAAGCAGACTGAAGCGAAATGTGCGCACGGCGGTTGCAAACATGAACGGCCGTGTGCGTGTCGGGGAAAACATGCGGAGACGCGGCCGGCGGGGGTGGATGTCTTCGTTACGCTGCTGCGTCTGGCCGTCGGATGGCATTTCCTCTACGAGGGCGTGTGGAAGTTGTCGCAGACGAACTGGACGGCGGCGGGCTATTTGCGGTCGAGCGAATGGTTTGCCGGGCCGCTGTTCAAAGCGATTGCGGCGAATCCGACGGCGATGCACATGTGCGATCTCCTGAACGAATGGGGGCTTGTGCTGATCGGCCTTGGGCTGATTGCGGGCGTTCTCGTCCGTGCGGCATCCGTCGCCGGTATCCTCATCCTCGCGTTCTACTACGTCTGCCAGCCGCCGTGGCTGGCGGCGACGGGCGATGCGCACTACCTCTTCCTCGATCTGCGTCTCGTGGAGGCGCTGGTTCTGGCGCTCTTCGTCTGTACGCCCGGCCTGGGGGTGGGCGGTCTCCTACGCGGGCTTGGGTCGAAACTCGCGGCGCGGAAGGCGAAGACGTCCGACAAGGACGCCGCAGACGATTCCGGGGCGGCGGAGACGCCTGTTGCGGGGCCGACGCGCCGTGACTGGTTGGGCGGTCTGGCGTCCTGTACGGTGTTGGCGGCGTTCGGCGGGCTTTTCCTCCGCTGGAAGCTCGGCAAGGTGGACGCCGTCACGAGCGCGACGGCCAAGGCGTTCGAGTTCACGGGGTTGGACAAGTTGTCGCATCCGATTGACCAGTTCATGACGCTGGGGCGCGGCGTGAAGGTGAGCCGTCTCATCCTCGGCGGCGGCATGATCAGCGGCTACGCGCATCCGCGCGACCTCAAGTACCTGAGCGGGCCGAACGGTCTGATGAAAGCGTACAACACGCCCGAACGGGCGCGCCACACGCTGGCGTTCGCGGAGAAGGCCGGCATCAACACGATGATCATCAATCCACTCCTGATCGACACGGTGACGGACTACTGGAAGCGCACGGGCGGCAAGATCCAGTTCATCACGAACTGCGGCTACCACGGCGCGGCCGGCGCGGGGGCGGAAGCGATTGCGAAGGGGCTTGTGCAAGGCGCGAAGATGAGCGTCGACCGCGGCGCGGCGTCCTGCTTCATGCGCGGCGAATATACGGACGACATGGCGGCGAAGGGGCAGGTGAAGCTGTTCGCCCAGTGTCTGGAGGAGATGAAGAAGCTCCCCGTGCCGATCGGCATTGGCTGCCATGAATGGAAGACCGTGAAGTTCTGTCTGGAACACGACATCGTGCCGGACTACTGGATGCTCACGTTCAACAGCCGCAAGTACTGGAGCGCGACGCCGTCCTTCGGCACGAACCACGACAACTGCTGGTGTACGGATCCGGAGGGCTTGAAGGAGTACATGAAGACCGTCAAGCAGCCCTGGATTGCGTTCAAGGTGCTTGGCGCGGGCGCGATCCATCCGCGCGAGGGCTTCCCCTATGCGTTCAACAACGGCGCGGACGCGATTTGCGTGGGCATGTTCGACTTCCAGATGGTCGAGAACGTGAACCTCGTCAACGGCATTTTCAAGAATGGCCTTCCGCAGCGCGCCCGTCCGTGGCACAGTTGATGCGAGGGGACATTTCCTTGCCTTTGGGGCGAGCGACATCACGTCGTTCGCCCTAATTTGTGGGAGGGTTTAGAGGAAGCATATTATTGTTCGCACGTTTAGAGGTGCGTGGACATGGGTGTGAGGGGATCTAAAATGCTCGTACAATTCAATAAATTAGAGACAAATACAAGTTAATTGTAGTTAAAAAAAAAACAAATTGTTTTTGCTTGATTCCTTGTCGGAACTGTGGCAGAATGCTTTTACTCTTTCCCGCGTTTGACAGCTCGTTGTTGACGATTCGTGGGAGGAGTGCACGGTCTATTTTGAACAAGAAGGAGACGAGGAATATGCGAAGCGTGGTTTGGAAACGGTTCAGTGCGGCGATTCTGTTCGGATTGTCCGTAGGAACGGTCGGGGCGGCGTCCGACTGGACGTGGTATGCGGCGGACGAGGCCGCCAATCCCCGTCCCGGCGTCGCCTGTCTGTCGAATGCGACGTGGGTTGTCGCGGCGCGGTTGCAGAACGCGGAAAAACGGACGCTCTGCATCACGACGAACGGCTACGAAAACGCCTACCTCAACAGCGTGGACAACGCGGACGTGCTGGATCTGCGCGGCACGATCACGGACACGGCGGGCAACGCCTACACGATCACCCACATCGACAGGTATGCGCTCGGCGCCGATTCTCAGAAGAGCACGGCGAAGGCCTTTGTCGCGCCGACGACGCTCGACGGTGGCTTACATGGATGGTTCAATGGCTGGACGAAAGACAAGAGCGGCCAATCAATTAGTGAACAGACGGCCAACTACACGAACATCGTCATTCACGTGCCGGATAAGTTCGAGACGATTGATGGGGGGCAGGTCCCTGTTACCGCGCACCCGCTCAACTGGGATTTGGTGTTGCCGAATCTTCAGACCATCTCTGGCGGGGCGTTGACGGCAGCTGGAACGAAAAATGCGACAATCGCCATGCAGACGGGTGTCTTCAAGACGAATTCATTTCTCTCCGTGAAGACAATCGGTGACAACGCTTTGAGTAACAAAGGATTTTCAGGACGGCTTCATCTCCCGCAAATCGTGAGCATTAACAACTGGGGAGTGAATGGAAACTCGCACAGGGACGGATTTACGGACGTGGAACTTTCGCCGACGGCAAAGACGCTCAAGAGGCTTGGAGACGGCTGCCTCGGTTGGAGCCCGAATTTGACGAACGTCGTGATCGGCCTGGCGTCGGACAATACGATTTCACATCAGATTTTCAACGGATGTGCGAAACTGACACGCGTGGAGTTTACGGGGGCGCCGCCGAAGTTCGCGAACAACGCGGGATACGAAGTGTTCAACGCGGCGGAGTTTGCCACGACGTTTATTGTACCGGCCAGGGACGAGTGGGCGGCATGGCTGAAGCCGTTTGAGGCGTCGGGCGATTTCGTCCGCTTCTCCGACGCGGAGATTCTTGCCTACCACAGCGAGCATCCCGGTTTGCCCGTGCGCATCGGCACGGTGTCCACGAACGTGTTCCGCTCGGCCCACGCGCAGTATGTGGCGCTCGCCTACGACATGGCCGCCGTCGACGAATGGGTGACGTACGATTCGTTCTTCGGCGATTCAGTTGAAATCGCGTCGAGCGAATTTACGCCTGTCGACGGGAAGTTGCCGCTCGGGTCTCCCTACTCGGCTACGCTCGTTGCGAAGCCGAATGCGGAACGTGGCGGCACGTTCCTCGGTTGGTATGGCGACGTGCCGGGCGGCAAGGATACGAATACGACGGTGACGGTGTCGCTGGCCTACAAGGCGGGCGGACGGCGGCCGTGGGTCTTCGCGCGTTTCGCGCATCCTTGGACGGTGACGGTTGACGGGAACAACGCGCTTCTCGACAACGGGCAGTTCCGTCTGCAGGCGACGGTTGTCAATTCGGACAAGCGGACGCTTCAGCTGGGGCGTACCGGCGCCGGTTCGTTCTACGCGCCCGACAACACGGGCGATGGCGTGTGCGATTTGGGTGGCACGGTGACGGATGCTGCCGGTACGGCGTGGACGTTCTCGGCGATTTCAGGGAATAGTGGCGTATTTTCATCCGTCACGAACAACACCGTGCCAGGGGCCTCCACGCTCGTGACGCCGGGTACGCTGACCTCTTGGCCGAACGTCCAAAACTTTCATGCAACGAACCGCCGGGCCACGTACGAGAACATCGTCATCGACGAGCCGACGGCGGACGGTGGGTTCATGGGTTGGCAATTTTCAGACCAGAAGCGTCTTCGCCGGTTCATCGTCCGTGCGCCGAAGTTTAATTTCTCCGACAGGCTCGAAGGAACGTTCTACGGCACACAGATTGCCGACACGGATTTGGGCTGGTGGCGTCTGGACGGCATGAAGCAGTTTTCTTCGCCGGCGACCGTGCAGAACCTGATTGGAAACGGCCTCAATTGGTCGGGCGACAGTTGGTCGACCGTGCGTTGTTGCTATGGGATGTTGACGTTGCCGTCCATTTCGACCATCGGGCCGTTTGTCTTCGACGGCGCCAAGGGATTGTCTGCGCTGGCGTTGGGGACGGGTGACCGCAATTCTCGCGTGACGGCGATTGGCGAGAAGGCGTTTCGAAACTGTTCTGGCATCACGAACATCGTCGTCAACGCGGCGGCGGATTGGACGGTCGGTACAAATGCATTCGTGGGCGCGTCGGGTCTAAAGACGGTGACGTACCTCGGACCCGTCGTGAACGAAGCGGCGTTCGGCAATCTGCTTGCGGGTGTGGCGGCGTCGGACACGGACAAGCCCGTGCGCGTTTACGTGTCGTCGTTCCAGGGCTGGGAAGCCGCACCGTACATCTCCGACGTCGCCGAATCGGAGAAACCGTATCTGCCGGCGGGCGAACGTGTCATCGGCGTCTACCGTGCGGGCGCGGCGGAGCCGAACGGCAAGGCGTGGATTTGCCATCGGTCGAGTCCGTTCGACCCCGATGGCACGTTGCTGATTTTCCGCTAGCCGTCCGCCGTTGTGGTATAATCGTCGCATGAAACAGATTTTCTTCAAACCGAGGTTCGCGGCGGCGGACATCGGATGCGGCGAGGCGACGCGGCGTGTCGGGTTTTGACGGTACACGCCTGACGGCCGTCGTGGACGTGGCGGCTCAGCGAATGACGGTGCTGTGTGACGGCGCCGTCATTCGGATGTATCGTGTCTCCACGGCGGCGAATGGCGTGGGCAGTGCGGTCGGCTCGGGGCGAACGCCACCGGGGCGTCATCGCGTGTGCCGCTTGTTCGGCCACCACGCCGCACTGGGGCAGGTCTTCGTGTCGCGTCGCGCCGTGAAAGGGAAAATGCTGCCGCCGTGCGCGTGGCGCGGAGAAGGGGAGACGGACTACGTGCTCACGCGCATCCTGTGGCTAGAAGGGTTGGAGCCGGGCGTGAACGCCGGACCGGGTATTGACAGCCGCGCCCGCTACATCTACATTCACGGGACGAATCAGGAGCAGTTGCTGGGCACGGCGGCGTCCCATGGCTGTATTCGCCTGTCGAATGCGGAGGTCGTCGACCTCTTTGAACTGGTGAAACGATACCATGGTCTTCAACTCGACGTCGTATGACGGCGATTCGTGAAAGGTGAAAGGAGTGGGCGCGATGAATGGAAAATGGTTGGGCGTGTGGATGTTTCTAGCGGGGTGTTTCGGCGGGGTGTCCGCCGCGCCCTATATCGGCTACGTCTATCCGGCGGCTCTGCAGATTGGTACAACGAACACGTTGATCGTCTGCGGGCAGGGGCTTCGTGCGCTTAAAGACGTGTGTGCGGGGCCGGATGTCGCGTGTCTGGGGATTGAGCCGGTGCCAGGGTTTGCACCGCCGACGCGCGATCAGCGCAAGTATCTGGTTGCGTGGCTGGACGCGATTGCGGCGGGAAATCGGGCGCGGCCGCCCTTGCCCGACGTGCCGCATCTCGACGAATGGCGGTCTAACCACTGGTGGCGCGTGTTGGGCGATTTGGGTCCGTTGGAGTTGTCGCTCGTCGAACACTGGCTCTATACGCCGCGCAATCCGTTGCAGATGTCGCCCGCGCTGGGTCAACGTGCGCTCGTCCGTCTCGCCGTCTCGCCCGCTGCCCGGCCGGGGGTACGTGCGTTTCGCGTGTACGGGGTCAACGGACTGTCCGCCCCCCGTCCGTTCCTGCTCACCGCGTCGCCGCACGTCGCGGAACCGCGCTACGCGCCTCGGCATCGTCCGTTGCCTCCACCGTCGTGCATCGAGACGTTCCCTTGTTTCGTGGATGGACAGATCGAGCCGGGGCAGACGGATCGGTTTACGTTCGATTTGAAGGCGGGGCAGACGGTGACGTTCCGCGTTTTCGCCCGCGAGTTCGTGCCCTACATCGGGGATGCCGTGCCGGGTTTCTTCAATCCGGAACTTCGTCTGTTGAATCCCGCCGGCAAGGAGGCGGCCGTTGCGATGGACTACTACTACCACCCCGACCCTGTACTCGTCTTCACGCCGACGACGAACGGCGTTCATACGCTGGAGATTCGTGATACGCTCTACCGGGGGCGCATGGATTTCGTTTATTCGATTGCCGTCCAGGAAGGGGACGTCCCGCCGCCCGTGTTCGACGTGCCGCTAACGCCGCTGCCGGACTTCGCGTTGCCGCTGGGTGCGCAGGTCGCGCGGTTTCGTGGTACGATACGGCGGCCGCATCAGGTTGTTCGCCATGAATTCGAGATCCCTGAACCAGGCGAGTACGTGTTCGATCTGCTGGCGCGGCGGTTGGGGTCGCCGCTCGATGGGCGTGTGACCGTCTGCGACGCGGCTCGGCCAGTCGTGTTGGCGCAGTTCAACGACACAACGAACACGCCCCTCCTTTGCGGGTCGATCATTCAGACCGAAAGCGATCCAATCGGCCGTTGCCGGTTCGCGGCGGCGGGGCGGTATGTTGCGTTGGTGGAGGATGAGATTGGCGTGGGCGGTGATGCCTATACCTACACGTTACGCATCTATCGGCCGATGCCGCGTTTTGAGGTGTGGGCCCGAACGTCGTCTTTCGGCCCACGCAGGGGGAAATGGCAGTCGTTCAAAGTAGAGGCGGTGCGGCATGACAGTTTTGCGGGGGACATCCATCTGGAAGCGGATCCGTGCGTCCGTTTGG
Source organism: uncultured Lentisphaeraceae bacterium (assembly GCA_964482645.1). Lineage (GTDB taxonomy): Bacteria > Verrucomicrobiota > Kiritimatiellia > RFP12 > UBA1067 > RUG572. Next base: position 24,458 of record CAYZYQ010000024.1, read on the forward strand.
GGCGCCGTCTCATCCCCGCCGCGTCGAATATCGTCGTGACGAGTCTCCAATCCCGTGCGCCGGCGGGGGGCCCGATTCCGTTCGGCATCCGAGCCTGGGCGAAGATTGACGGCGCGACGGTCGTTGTACCCGTCGTCCCGGCGGATGTGTACAATCAGGCGTTCGCCTGGGATCATCTGCTGCCCGCGCGGTCGTTCATGCTGATGAGCGAAGGCCGCCCCGACAAGTAGATGTTGCGCGATGTTCCCGCCGTTGTGACGCAGGGGGGCTTATGTTATAATGGCCGGCGAAAGGACGAAGATTTGTCAGGAGAAAACGATGCCGATTTATGTCTATGAGGCGAAGGAAGCCGAGAAGGCGTGTGCGAAATGCCGGGACGGATTCGAGGTGGCGCAGTCGATCAACGATCCGAAATTGACGCAATGCCCCGTTTGCGGCGCGGCGATTTTTCGCGTTATCCAAGCACCGGGGCTGGGACATTCGCGGACGGATCTCCACTATCGTGCCAAACGCGCGGGGTTCAGTTGTCTCAAGAAGGTGCAGAAAGGGGAGTATGAAAAGATATTCTAGCTTTCTGCTGGGTCTGCTCTTGACGTGCGGTGCGTCCGTCTTCGCCGCGCTTGATCCGTGTACGCTCGATTTCGCTCGTCTCGCTTCGCGTCGTTTCACGCTCGACAATGAGCTGACGCTCTGCGAGTATCGTCCCGCAACGGCCGTTGCCGCCACCGTCCAGTACCCTCTGCTTGCGGCGCAGACGAACACGCCGTTGCGCGTGGTGGGCGGTTACTGGCCCGCCGCGCACTACCGCGCGCACGTGACGTCCCTGCCGGCGGAAATCGCGTTTGCGACGGCGAATGGCGATGTGAAGATGCGTTTTGCCGTCGATGCGCAGACGAAAAATCTGCCGGACGTGCCGTTCGATCTGTCCGTTCTGACGACGTGCCGGATGAAGCCTGCCGTGTTCGTAACGAAGGACGGGCGCACGACGTTGCTGGAGATCGGGATGCATGATGCGGCGTTCGATCCCTCGTTGCGCGTGAACCTCCAGGCCGTGAAGTTCTGTGTCTCCACGAATGTGACGGCGGCGTCCGCGTCCCTGACGGCCGGTATCGGACAGGCCGACGTCCGATTCGTCTGCCGTGACCGCGCGAATCATCTCTACATGGAGAAGAACCGCGTGTTTTTCACGTTCAGCGCCCGCGCCTACGGGGCGTTTCAGGGCGTGGCGAGTTTCGATCCGTCCCTCTTCGACGTGCGGCTGGAGGGCGTGATTCTTTTCGACTACGATGACGGCCGCTTGCGGAACGATTTGGCCAGCCACGTCTTCTTCGATGAGGTGGATGGGTTCTGGAAGTGCTACGCAAGCAATTTTTCCACGGGGACGGATGGCCTCTCCAAACGTGCCGAAGGCGGCATTAACGTTGCTTGGAGCGAGAAGAACCCGTTGCACGGACTCTCCGTCATGCGCGCGAAGCCGCTGGGTCTGAAGGGCATGAACGAAGATCCGTGCGCGACGTGGGACGAGAAGACCCAGCACTGGCGGTTGTTCGTCTCCGAATTCACGACAGACCGCGACGGGAAGGGGGGCATCAAGGCCGCGTTGCTCGAATCGCGGACGTGGGATGGCGTATTCGTCAACATCGCCGGACCGGTCGAACGCGATTCCACGGGAACGACGATCACGTGGATCGATGGCGTCCGCTATTGTTTCACCGGCAGCGCCGATCGTGCAATCTACGTCTATGACTATCCGCGCCTTGCGTTGAAGGGGCGGTTGAAGATGGACTTCCCGCCGTGGGACGCGCAGTGTCCGAATGGCCGCGTGTGGCCGTGTCTGGCTGAATTGCCGCCGGGTTATCCGTTTCGCTTCATCCTTCTGACGATGGATCGCGCCAACTTTCCGGGAATGCCGAATCCGAACTGGACGTACGGTGGGTTGTGCCTCTACGGCGCCAACTAGTTAAGCGTGTGCCGAAGAATTCAGCCATGAATGTACAATCCACACCTCGCATCGTTTCCGCACGGACGCTGGGGCTTTCAGCGCAAGATTTGCCGTCCGCCGTTCGCGATGCCCTGTTTCAGTTGGCACAACACGGATGCACGGCGCTTCTGGCGGGCGAAACCGTTTTGAATCTGTTGCTGGCGCGGCGTCCGCCCGTCTACGAGGTGGCGACGAACGCGCCGGCCGAGCGTTTGCGGCGGATTTTTCCGCAGACGGCGTCTGGCGCGGGCGGCGTCTGTGTCGTGGACGACGTCACGTTGTCGTTCACGACGTTCCGGCCTGGCCGGACGTCCGTAGGGGAAATGTTGGAACGGGCGTTGGCGGGTTCGGACGGCGCGGGAGCGACGGTTGTTGCCCGTCCGTCTGCCGTGGGAACGCCGGAGACGGAGGCGCGTGTCCGCGACGGCACGGTCGTGGCGCTTTTTTACGACGTGGCGCGTGAATCGATTGTCGACTATGTGGGCGGTCTGGACGATTGGGCCGTCCGGACGATTCGCGCGACGCCGGGTGCGGCGCGAGAATCCGACGACCCGTGCGTCTGGATGCGTCTCGTCCGTCTGGCAGGGTTGTTCGACTTTCGGCTCGCAGACGAAACGCGGGACGCGATCGACAGGGCGCGTATGGCGATGGCGGCCGTTTCGCCGCAGGATTTCGGTGCGGCGTTCGCGGCGTTGCTCGTACCGGGGGCGACGGCGCGGATTTTCCAGTTGCTGGCAGATGTCGGGTTGATGGAGGCTTGTCTACCGGAACTCGCCGCCGGTCTTCGGGCCACGCCCGTGGCGGGCGTTCGTTATCTGGCGGCGTTCGACGCACTCGAGTTCCCCGCCGCGTGGTCGGATGCCGCGCGGCAGGGGTTTGCGCTCGCCTGTCTCCATGCGGCGGCGGCGCCCACGGACTTTCTGCGGGCGCGTGAGCTTCTGGGGCGTTTCCAGCGGCGGGTGGCATTGACGAAGGCGGCGTATTTCAAGGCCATCGTCCTGCTCGATGCCGCGCGGACGGCCAGTGATGGTGGTCGACGAAACGGCCGGTTCGTCTACAATCCCGACTATCCCGTCGCACAGGCGTTCGTCCAGCTCGTCACGAATGCGTCGGGCGCGTCCGCCATGCAGGACACGACGGTTCGTTCTGGACAAATGTTGATGAGGAGTGGAACATGAAAAAATTTCTGAAACCGTTGCGCTGATTGGAGACGCTTCGAATATGGAACTTGCGCTGTTGATGTCAAAATTCAACGTGAAGGGGCGGCTCGTGACGCTCGTCCCCTTCGGAAACGGCAATATCAACGATACGTTTCTGGCCGTGTTTCGCAACACGTTTACGGAAACGCAGGTCGTGTTGCAACGTGTGAACAGAGCCGTGTTTCCGCATCCCGAGGCGATCATGCGGAATATGCACAACATTACGCTCCACTGCCACGTCAAACTGGAGGCGGATGCACGGGCGGATCGCGATGACCGCGTGTGGCAGATGCCGCGCATCGTCAAGACGAAGGACGGCGCGGATTTCGCGATGGACGAAAAGGGCGACGTTTGGCGCGTCATCACGCGCATCCTCTCCGCCCATGCGTTCGACACGGCGCAAAGCCCCGAACATGCGCTCGAATGTGGTGCGGCGATGGGGCATTTCCATTACCTTGTGTCGGACATGGATCCGGCGTCGATTACGGATCCGCTACCGGGCTTCCACGTCACGAGCGGCTATCTGGCGCAGTACGATGCCACGCTTGATTCGCCGGGCGCACGTGAGATTCTCAACGCTTCCATGGAGGCCAAGCGGCTTGCGAAGTACATCGACGCGCGACGCACGTTCGCCGTGTCGCTCGAACGCGCGGAGGCGCGGGGTGAACTGAAGAAGCGAATGTTCCACGGCGACCCGAAGGTGAACAACATCATGATCGACGATTTCACCGGCAAGGGTACGGCGATGATCGATCTCGACACCGTGTCGCCCGGCCTGACGCACGTGGACGTGGGGGACGCCGTGCGTTCCATCTGCAATCCCGCCGGCGAAGAGGAACTCAACCTCGGCAAGGTGACGTTCGACGAAACTCTTTTCCAGGCATTCATGACGGGCTATATGAAGGAGGCTGGCGCGTTCATGACGGATGCCGACCGGGCGTACCTGTACGACGCGATTCGTCTGCTGCCGTTTGAGTTGGGGTTGCGTTTCTTCCAGGACTATCTGGCGGGCGACCGCTATTTCAAGGTCCGTCAGCCGGGTCAAAACCTCAACCGTGCGCGTGTGCAGTTCCGTCTCTGCGAGACGATTGAGGCGCGTGAACGCTCGATTCGCGGGATACTGGAAAAACTCTGAGCCGCGTGGTATAATCTCACGCACCCAATCTAGAAGGACAATCGGACATGAAGAAGAAAGCCGAAAAGAAATCTGCGGAAAAAGTCACCGCCGTAATCGAGCTTCGCATCACGCCGGCGAAGGATATCGGATTTGCGAAACTGGCGCGGCGGATCGCCAAATTCCCGCAGGTGGACGCCTGTTTTCTCATGAGCGGGGCGTACGATCTGCTCGTGTTCGTGAGCGGTGCCTCCTTGCAGGACGTGGCGCATTTCGTGTCGGCCGAACTGTCGACGATTGACGGCGTGTTGTCCACTGCGACGCATTTCATGCTCAAAACCTACAAGGCGAAGGGCGTTCTCTCCGAGTTCGCCGACGACGTCCGCCTCCCCATCGTCTGATGTCGCGTACGTTCATAGCCCGCCATGTGGCGGCATTGCCGAAGAGCGGCATTCGCAAGTTCTTCGATATCGTAGCCCAGCGGAAGGACGTCGTGTCGCTGGGCGTGGGCGAGCCGGATTTCGACACGCCGTGGCACATTTCGCGCGCGGCGGTGACGTGTCTGGAGGAGGGCGGTACGCACTACACGTCGAACCTCGGTACGCCGGCTTTGCGTCAGGCGATTGCCGACTACGTGCATCGCCGTTTCACGGGCGTGTACGACTGGAAGAAGGAAATCCTCGTGACCGTTGGCGTCTCCGAGGCGCTCGATCTTGCGATTCGCGCCATTACGGAGCCGGGCGATGAAATCCTCTACCACGAGCCGTGTTTCGTGTCGTACGCGCCGATGATCCGCATGGTGCATGGCGTCCCCGTAGCCGTGGAGACGCGCGTTGAGGACGAGTTCCGTCTCACCGTGCCGGCGCTTGAGAAGAAAGTGACGCCGAAGACGAAGGCGCTGCTCTTGAATTTCCCCTGTAATCCGACGGGCGCGACGTTGACGCGGAACGACCTCAAGGCGATTGCCCGTTTCGTCATCAAACACGATTTGCTGTTGCTGGCGGACGAGGTGTACAGCGAACTCGTCTATGGCAAGGGCGTCCAGCCGTTGTCCTTCGCATCGTTGCCGGAGTTGAAAGACCGGCTCGTTCTGCTCAACGGTTTCTCGAAGAGCTGGGCAATGACGGGCTACCGGCTGGGCTACGCCTGCGGGCCGCGGGAGGTGGTCGACACGATGATGAAGATCCACCAGTACGGCATCATGAGCGCGATGACGCTCTCGCAGGCGGCGGGCGTGGAGGCGATGGCGCGGGGCGACGACGACGTGGCGCGGATGCGGAACGAGTACCAGCGCCGGCGCGATCTGCTCGTCTCGTCGCTCAACGCGATGGGGCTTGCGACCGTTCTGCCGAAGGGCGCGTTCTACGTGTTTCCCGACATTCGTTCGACGGGGTTGACTTCGGAGACGTTCTGTGTCCGTCTGCTGGACGAATGCGCCGTCGCCTGTGTGCCGGGGTCGGCGTTCGGGCCGTGCGGCGAGGGGTTCATCCGCATGAGCTACGCGACGTCCTACGAGAAAATCCAAATCGCCCTCGACCGCATTCGTACGTTCCTGGCAACCCTCCGCGCGTGATTCCTGCTTTTCGATTCTGTTCGCGGGCAATGGATTCATCGGCGGGGATGTTGTATAATTTACGGCATGAAAACGATGAACACTCTTG